>JBDTIQ010000098.1:0-22977 GCA_039936335.1 Chthoniobacterales bacterium | reverse complement strand
TCGTGGTGCATTCGGCGGCACTGCAGGATCGCGCCGGCGCCAAATTGGTCCTGCCCATCCTCTGCAGCGCTTCGGCTGGCTGCGCTGCATCTTTGTCGATGGAGGATATGCTGGAGAACTAGGAGCGCGGTGTAAAAAGCTGCTGTCCCAGCGGGGACTGCGCCTGGAGGTAGTCAAGCGGGGCGACGCCCACCAGCATTGCTTTCGCGTCCTGCCCCAGCGCTGGATTGTCGAAAGAACCTTCGGCTGGCTTTCCAAGTTCCGACGCCTGAGGAAAGATTACGAGATCCCACCCTCACAACAGCGAAGCGGTGATCCTCATCGCTGCCACCCGTCTAATGCTCGCTCGACTCGCATGAACTTACTTTTTAGACGCCCTCTAAGCTCGGACCGAAGAGTTTCCACTGCTCATCAGATATAAACGTACCTTCCTATAACTATGTCCGAAGTTATAGAAAGACTTTTCGGACAGCCTCTATCGAATCGGCATCGCGTCCCAGCCGCGGCTAAGATAGTCGCTGAGTGTCAGCGTGAACATCAGGAAAAGCCAGAGCACTCCGACGGTCGCAGACAGCTGCAGGATCCGGCTTTCTCCACTCTGGTTCATAAAGAAGAGCACAATCAAAAGCATCTTTGCGACCGCGATGGCGAGAGCGACGACGAGATTAAATTCACCGAGGTTCACGTAGCCCATCCCCCAAATGAGCGCGAGGAGCGCCATCAGGTAGAGGCAGTTCTTCCAGTAACACTTCGGAGTATGTGTCGTCATCTATGTCCGGCGAGATAAAGAAGCGGGAACAAAAAGACCCAGACGATGTCCACGAAATGCCAGTAGAGCCCTACGATTTCGACCGGCATATAGTTGCCGTTATCGAAGTGCCGGCGTGACGCCAACACCGCCAGCGTGAGCATGAGACAGATGCCAACGGTCACGTGGACCGCGTGCAGGGCCGTCATCGCGTAGTAGAGCCAGAAGAAGATCTCGGCCGCCTGCGGGTTTGGCCCTTCCCAGAGAAATCCGGTCCCGGGCAGGACGTGGTTTGTGTAATCGACGTAATACTCGTAGCCCTTCACAGCCATGAAAATGATTCCGAAGAGCGCGGTCGTGAGGAGCAGCCAGACGAGATCTTTCCGGCGCCCGAGCTGTGAGGCCCGCATCGCGAGCGCCATGAGTGTGCTGCTGAAAAGAAGGATCGCCCTGTTCTCCCCCACCGAGGATCACTTTCGTGTGGCGGCTCGCCGCCGCGAAGACTTCAGGATAGAGGAACCGTAAACTGTGTAGCTCATGAAGAGCCCGCCGAAGAAAAGCACCTCGGTCGCGAGGAAAATCCACATGCCGAGCGTCGCGGCGGAGCGCTGCTATTCGATATCGTCGAATTGCTCGACGACGAGAGCGGAAGAAGATCGCAGGCGGGGTGGCGTCTGCGCAGCAGCTAAATCAGCCTGCGGCCAATTTTCTCTATTCTTCGCCATCGTAGTAATCGAGTTCCTCAGAGCGCAGAAGGCGGCGCTCGGGCGAGCGCACGAGCCACTTATGGCTGTCGGGATAGTAGCAGGATTCGCCGAGCGGACTATCGGCCACGACGTAGAGGACCAGATCTTCCGTGCTGTTGTTGATCAATTGATGCGCCTCACCCGGACCGAAAATGAAAGCGTCTCCGGTTGCAATCGGCGTTTCTCCTGCCTCATCGCGCGCCAATCCGTACCCGGAGATCACGTGATAAAATTCCCACTGCGCCGAGTGCGAGTGGTAAGCGTAGGGCGTCTCGCCGGCAGCGATCCGCAGAATTTCCACCGCGAATGGATGCCGATCGCGCGCGCCCGGCGCGCCCGGATCCCCGCCGAGCGCATCCGAGAGGTCTTTCCCCGCGCCGCGGAATTTCCCCTTCGGCGATTCCCAAGAATTCTCTTTCAGCTCCGCAGTGTTGATCTTGCGCATGAAGTTCTGTTCCGGATTTAAGCGCGACCGGGAACCGAAGTCGAGCCTCGAAGATCGCGCCGCCGCGCAATTCGGAATTGCTCTCCCCGGAGAATTGCGAGACGTTTTCGGAATGCCGAGGCCGCTGCTCCGTTCATCTCTTCCCGCGCTTTGCATCCTCTTCGGGGTTGCGTTGTTCCTGACCGGTTGTGCGAATAGCGATATCGCTGGTCCGCCCAACCCCGCAGCAGCGGGCGACGCCGATGTGCCCGGTGCGGCCGCACCAGCACCAAACGCGAATAGCGCCGGCTGGTGGTGAGTCACCTGCCATTCGTTAGGCCGGCGCGTTGACAGAAAAATTCTCGAATGCTAGGCTCGCCTGACTCGAGCGGAAACACCCACTCTACTCTTCTGCACACGCTACTAAATACTCAGGTGCTCGTGCTGAACCGCCTTTGGCAGGCGGTCAACGTCTGCTCTGCGCGCCGCGCTTTCACCCTCCTCTATCAGGGGCACGCGCAGGTGGTTTCCTCCGATCAGGAAAATAACTTCGCCACCCACGACTTCGCGAGCTGGCTCGATTTCTCCCTCAGCGCGCCCGAGGCAGAGCACGAAATGGTCACCACCATCTCGTGGAAAATCCGCATCCCGCGCGTGATTGTTCTCCTCCTTTTCGATCGCCTGCCGAAGAAGGAAGTGAAGTTCACCCGCCACAACGTCTTCGAGCGTGACAACAATACCTGTCAGTATTGCGGCAAAGTTTTCGAGCGCCCCGAGCTCAACCTCGACCACGTCCTCCCGCGGGATAAAGGCGGTCTAACGACTTGGGAAAACGTCGTCTGCTCCTGCATCCCGTGCAATACGCGCAAAGGCAATCGGCTCCCGCATCAGGCCCACATGCAGCTCATCCGCAAACCGAAGCGGCCCAAATGGCGCCCCTTCGTGCATGTCACCTTCAGCAGCCAGCAGCACGAAAGCTGGCGGCACTTTGTCGATCTCGCCTACTGGAACGTCGAACTGAGCGATTAGCTATCGCCCCGCTGTCGCCGTCGCGCGTGGGGATTGATCGAGCGCATTCAGGATTGGCTGCGGATAAACGCCGAGGACGAAGATCCCCGCGATCAGCACCGTGATCGCGACGCGCGAGAGTCCGCTCACCTGAATCGGTCTGGCGTCGTTAGGCGCATCCTGCCAGAACATCGCGCGCACGACTTTCAGGTAGTAATAGAAGCCGCAGCCGACCGTGATCACACCGATCACAACGAGCAGCGTTTCGTGGTGGCGGATAGCTGCATCAAAGATGAAAAACTTGCCGAGGAAACCGGCCGTGAACGGAACTCCCGCGAGTGACAGCATCCCGACCAGCATCGCGCCGGCGAGAAACGGCGAGCGTTTCGCGAGCCCCGCGTAGTCGGCGATCTCTTCACCGCCGTAATTCGCGACCACGATCATGACCGCAAAGGAGAGCAGCGTCATGAGCAGGTAGGAGACGAGATAATAGCTGACCGCAACGCCGGAAAGCGCGACCACTCCGATGAGCAAATATCCGGCGTGCGCGATGCTTGAGTAGCCGAGCAGTCGCTTCAGATTCGTCTGCGGCAGCGCAGCGAAATTGCCGTAAATCAGCGTGAGCGCCGCCATCCCGACGAGCAA
The DNA here is from genome assembly GCA_039936335.1 of Chthoniobacterales bacterium. Classification (GTDB taxonomy): domain Bacteria; phylum Verrucomicrobiota; class Verrucomicrobiia; order Chthoniobacterales; family UBA10450; genus Palsa-1392. The sequence continues at coordinate 19,406 of JBDTIQ010000098.1, read as the reverse complement.
CCGGCTCACCTCCGGTAAAACCAAAAACGGCACGAGCACGCGCAATAAGACGACAAAGCCCGCCGCCTTTGAGCCGACAGAAAGAAATGCCGTCGCCGGCGTCGGCGCGCCTTGGTAAACATCCGGCACCCAAATCTGAAACGGCACCGCCGCGATCTTAAATCCGAGCGCCACGAGCACGAGCGCAATACCGAAGAGCATCGGGACGCGGTCGATATCCTGCGTCGCGAGCACCGCGCCGATCCGGCCGAGATTCGTCTCGCCCGTGACGCCGAAAATCCAAGTGATCCCGTAAACTAGAAACCCGGTCGAGAGAGCGCTCAGGATCAGATATTTCACGCCAGCCTCGAGCGTCTCCGGCCGCCGTCGCGTAAAACTGACGAGCACGTAGAACGACATCGTCACCAGTTCAAGCGAGACGAAGATCATCACGAAATCGATCGCCGATACCAACCACATCAACCCCGCGCAGGTGAAAATCGGGAGTGCGAAAAACTCGCCGAGCCCAGCCTGCGGATGCGCGCCGGGCACGTCCATTTGGATCGTTGGCGCATAATCGATCGCCATCACGAGCACGAAAATCGTCGTCACCAGCGCGAAGCGTTTGAAGAAGATAGCGAGTGGATCAGCGGTGTAGAAACTCCAGAAGCCAGTCGCGGAAAAGGGCGGCGCCGGCACGAGGAAAAAGCTGGCGACCAGCACCGCCACCAGTCCGGCGATTCCCGCAAACGCGAAGAGGCGCTTGTCCGCCTTCCCGACGAATGCCTCCGCCATGAGCAGGATCAACCCCCAGACGAGAACGGCAATTTCGAGCGCGGGCGTCGGGATCATCGGGTGGTTTCCGCGACCGCGGATGAGAAAGTCGGGCGCAGGACGCGGAGCGCGATGTTCGGGAAAAAGCCAAGAGCGAGCGTCGCGGCAATCAGAAGAATCACGGGGATGCGGAGCGTCCCCGCGAGGTCCGGCACGGCTTTCCAGCGTTCGTTAGGCGGGCCCATGAAAATCGCCCGATAAGCACGCAGCAGGTAAACCGCGGAGATCACGACGCCCCAGAGCGCGCACACGGTCGCGATTTGGAAAAAGTGAAAGCCTCCTAAATTCCCTCCGACGCGAAAGGCTCCGAAGAAAATCATCACTTCCGCGGCAAAATTTGCGAAGCCCGGGAGACCGATCGCCGCGAAAGTTGCGACCCCAAAGGTGAAGCCGAGGAACGGCATGTTCTTCGCGAGTCCGCCGAGCTCGCTGAACACGAGTGTGCCGGTGCGGCGGCGAATTTCTCCCGCCACCGCGAAGAGCAGCGCAATCGAGATCCCGTGCGCAAACATCAGCAGCGCCGCGCCGTTCAGCCCGATGATGTTCGCACTCGCGATGCCGAGAAAGATGTAACCCATGTGCATCACGCTCGAGTAGCCGAGCATCCAATCGAGGCGCTTCTGCGCGATCGTGACGAGGCCGATGTAGATGATGTTGCCGATCAGGAGCACAAGCAGGAGCCAGCTCCAATGGCGCGCGCCTTCCGGCAGCATCGGCATCGCAATCCGGAGCAATCCGTAGAGCCCGAATTTCTTCAAAACTCCTGCGTGCAACATCGTGGCCGGCGCGGGCGCGGAGGCGTAGGCTTCCGGAGCCCAGTTGTGAAATGGGAAGAGCGAAATGAGCACGCCGAAGCCGATCAGGAGCAGGAGGAAAATCGTGTTTTGCGCGGCGGGCGCGATGGCGCCGGCGCTCGCGGCCGCTTGCAGTCCGCGCAGGTCGAGCGTCCGTGCCGCCGCCGGCACGCTGCGATAGAGCAGGATCAATCCGATGAGCAGCACAAAGCTGCCGAGCGCGAGGTAGATCGTTATTTTCCACGCTGCGGCAAAGCGATCGCCGGTTCCCCAGATGCCAATGAGCAAAAACGTCGGGATGAGCGCGACCTCGTGAAAGGCGTAGAAGAAAAACAGATCGAGCGACGCGAAGGCGCCGATCGCGCCGCTCGCGATCAAGAGCAGGCAAACGTAGAAGAGCCGCTCGGATTTCTCGATCGGCGGCGTGAACCAGACCGCGCCCAAGAGCACGAGCGCCGCGAGCACGAGCATGATCAGGCTGAGGCCGTCCGCGCCTAACAAGAAGTGCCAGCGCCAGCTTTCGCTAATCGTCCACGAGCTGACGAATTGAAATCCACCGCGCGCGGAGTCGTAGCTAAAGAAAGCGATGAAAGCAGCGAGCGCCGTGACGGCGGAACCGGCGAGTGCCGTCACCCGTCCGGGTGCGCCTAACAAGATGATGAGGGCCGTGACCAGCGGCGCGAAAACAATGAGGAGCAGCATCAGTGGAAAACCGTGAAGTAAATGAGACCGATGATGCCGAGGCCAAACAAAAATGCGTAAGCCTGCAAGTTTCCGACTTGGAGCAGGCGCAGCAGAAATCCGCCCCCAAAGACGCCGCCGCTCAATCCCCTAACGATCGCGCCGTCGAGAACCCAGCGATCGACGAAGGCAGAGAGCGAGGCCAGCAGTCCTTGCGTCGCCCGGATCAGAAAGGTGTAAAGGTCGTCGAGGTAAAGACGGTCGCGGAAGAACGCAATGTTGAGCGGCTCTCTGGTGCGGCCACGATAAAGCAAAATCGCGGTCCCGACGCCGACAATGAGACAGGCCAGCGCAATCATCGGCACCGCCAGGGTCGGCGCCCCCTCGTTAGGCAAAGTCAAAAACCGGCGCGCGAAAAATCCAAAGCCTCCGATGGCCGCCGGGATGCTGAGCAAGAGCATCGGGATCACCATGACGGCGGGCGATTCCCCGCTGCGCGCCGCCACATCGCTCCGCGGCCGGCCGAAGAACACCACCACGACGAGCCGCGTCATGTAAAACGCGGTCAGCAATGCCGTAAACGCGCCGAGCACGAAAATCGGGAAGTTACGCTGATACGCGAGCACGAGGATCGCATCCTTACTGAAAAAACCGCTCGAGCCCGGGAACCCGATGAGCGCGAGCGTACCGATGAGAAACGTCAGGCAAGTGAGCGGCATCCGTTTCCACTGCTCGCCCATGCGCCACATGTCCTGCTCGTGATGGAGCATGTAAATGAGCGAGCCGGAACCGAGGAAAAGCAGCGCCTTAAACGCAGCGTGCGTGAAGAGGTGAAACATCGCCGCCTCGCCCGAAGCGAGCCCGACCGCCATGACCATGTAACCGAGTTGCGAGACCGTAGAGTAGGCGAGGACGCGTTTGATGTCGTTCTGCTGGGTCGCCATCAAGGCCGCGAGCACCGCGGTGATCGTGCCAATCCATGCGATCACTTCGAGCGCATCGGGCGAGGCTTGGATGAGAAAGCCGACGCGCACGAGCATGTAAACACCAGCGGCCACCATCGTCGCCGCGTGGATCAACGCCGAGACTGGCGTCGGGCCTTCCATCGCGTCGGGCAACCAGACGTGCAGCGGGAACTGCGCGGACTTTCCGACCGCCCCGCAAAAAACGAGCAGCGCCGTCGCCGTCAGGTAACCGCTGTGACCCGCGAAACCCGTCATGCCCTTCGCCGCATCGGTGAAAACAAAGGAGCCGGTCGCGGTCCAAACCATCAGGATCCCGAGCATGAATCCAAAGTCGCCGACCCGGTTGGTGATGAACGCTTTTTTAGCTGCATCAGCCGGCGCGGCGCGCTCGAACCAATGGCCAATCACAAGATAAGAGCTCACCCCGACCAGCTCCCAGAAGATGAAGATCATCACGAAATTGTTCGCGAGAACGATCCCGATCATCGCGAACATGAAGAGCGAGAGGCCGGCGAAGTAGCGCGATTTGCCGTCGTCGTCGCGCATGTAGCCTAACGAGTAAATGTGAACGAGCGACCCGACGCCGGTCACCATGAAAAGCATCGAGCGGCTGAGCGAATCGAGCATCAACCCGAGCGGCACGCGGAAACTCACGCCGAGATCAATCCACGAAATCGCCGCGGCCGTGGCCGTTCCATGGAAGAAGATGAAACAGGCGCAAACAAAACTCCCGAGCACTGCGGCGACGGAAACGTAAGCGCTGAGCGAACGCAGCGGCCGCGTCGCGCTCATGATGATGAGCGCCGAGGCGAGGGGAAGAAGCAGTGCGAGCCAGGGAAGCATAGGCATTTAGCTTGTCATCCTGAGCGGAGCGCAGCGGAGTCGAAGGACCTCACAAGCGTTGCTCGGCATCGTTCCAAGGACACGCATCGAAGAAACGCTTACGGGATTCTTCGACTCCGCTCTGCTTCGCTCAGGATGACAATTATGCGGGGCGTTCATCAGAATTTCAGCGCGTTGATGTCCTCGACGTGGATCGTCCGGCGCGCGCGGTAAAGAGCGACGATCACGGCGAGCCCGACGGCGACCTCGGCCGCCGCCACGGTGATGATGAAGAACACGAAAACCTGCGCGTGATAGTTAGGCAAACCGGCCGAGTCGACGCGAAAGCGGGAAAAGGCGACGAGCGAGAGATTGGCTGCGTTCAACATCAGCTCGAGCGACATGAAAATAATGATGATGTTGCGCCGCAGGAGCACGCCGGCGAACCCGAGCGTGAAGAGCAGGCCGCTGACCAAAAGATAATCGCCGAGCGTAATCATAACTTCACCGCAGTTTGCGTTTGCTCAGCACGATCACGCCGATCGTCGCGACAAGAATGAGCACGGCGATGATCTGGAACGGCAGATTGTAATTTCCGAAAAGCAGCAGACCGACGCTGCGCACATCGTCAGGGTGACTCGCGGGCAGAGCGGGGAACGGCAGCTTCGCCTGCCGGAGTTGACCGATCACGAGGTAAAGCTGCCCGAAGAAAACCACCGCGACCGCCGCGCCGCCAACGAACGCGACGACGTTCGTCTTGCGGCGTTCTTCCGCGCGTAGGTCGAGCAGCATGATGATGAAAAGGAAAAGCACCATGACCGCCCCCGCGTAAACCAGCACCTGTATGATCCCGATAAAGAACGCGTCGAGCGTCATGAAGAGCGCGGCGAGTCCAAGAAACGAAACGACCAGACTGAGCGCGCTCGCGACCGGGTTGCGGTTAATGATGACGGCTGCGCCGAAGAACAGCATCAACGCAGAGAAGAACCAGAAGAAGAAGGGCATCGTTCGTTAGGCGTGGAGCCGGAATAAAGTTGTCATCCGGAGCCGCGCAGACGGCGCCGGACCTCGCAAGGGTTGCGCGATGTCACTTTGCCTAACGATAGTCGAACGACGCTTGCGAGGTCCTTCGCTCCGCTCACAATGACACGTGGGAGCGGTGCTCATTTCTTCTCGTTCCATTTCAAAACGAGTCCATGTAGCGTGCCGCCGAGCTCGATCAACTTCTCCTTGTTGTGCACCATGTCGGCGCGCGTGTAGCCGGTGATCGCGTAGTCTTTTCGCAGGAAGATCGCCTGCTCCGGGCAGACCTCTTCGCACATCCCGCAGTAGATGCAGCGGATCATGTCGATGTCGAATTCCTCGGGATATTTCTCCACTTTCGCGAAGCGGTCGCCGGCCGGGATCTCGCCCGGCACGATCTTGATCGCGCGCGGCGGGCAGATGAACTCGCAGAGCTGACAGGCAACGCAACGCACCCGGTCGCGTTCGTCTTTCACGAGCGTAGGCGCGCCGCGGTAGTGCTCGGGCATGTGGCTGTCCCACTTCTGCTCGGGGTATTGCATAGTCACCTTGGTGCGGCCGAGCAGCATGTTCTTAAAATGCCGCAGCGTGATCGCCATGCCGCGGAAGATCTCGGGAAGGTAAACCTTCTCGGACCAGCTGAGGTTGGGACGTCGAACGGTGATAGCCATGAAGAAATCAGACAGGATTTACAGGATGAACAGGATGGGGAAGAGCAAAGAAGCGAGAAGACGAGTCCCTAAACCATCCCGTTAATCCTGTTAATCCTGTCCAATTCATTTCGGCATGTAAGCCACGATGATCGCGGCGATGAAGATGTTCACGAGAGCGATTTCGAAAAAGAAAACCCAACCGAGGCGCATGAGCTGGTCGTAGCGGAAGCGCGGCAAAGTCCAGCGCACCCACATGAAGCAGAGCAACAGCAGCGTCACCTTGCCGAAGAAGACGAAGATGTTAAAGAGCCCGCCGAGCACGCCGCGCCAACCGCCTAACGACCCGTCGATAAGCAGCCAGTGGAAACCGGCCGCGTGATCCCACCACGGAATCGGCAGGTGCCAGGCCCCGAGGAAAAGCGTCACGATGATGGCCGAGCCGGTGATCATGGCGGCGTATTCGCCGAGGAAAAAGAGCGCGAACTTCATCGAGCTGTATTCGGTGTGGTAACCGCCGACCAGCTCCGTCTCTGCTTCCGGGAGATCGAAGGGCAGTCGATTCGTCTCCGCGAAAATCGCGATCGTGAAAACGACGAACGAGATGAACATCGGAATCGTGAGGAGCCATTTCCAGATGTTTGTCGGGTCGCCCAGAAACGGTGCGATCATCCAGCCATTCTCGATCTGGTAACGCACGATTGCCGTCAGGCGAAGTTGACCGACGAGCAGGAAAATCGGGATGACCGCCAAGCCTAACGAGAGCTCGTAAGAGATCATCTGCGAGCTGGAGCGAACGCCGCCGAGAAACGGATACTTCGAATTCGAAGACCAGCCCGCGATCACGATTCCGTAAACACCTAACGACGCGATCGCGAAGACATAAAGGACGCCGACGTTTATATCCGCGATCACCATCGGCACGCCGAAGAGCGTGCTCCCAAACGGCACGACTGCGATCGTCATGATCGCCGGCACCATTGCGAGGCAGGGCGCGAGCCAGTAGTAAAACTTGTTCACGTGCGCCGGCGTGAAGTCTTCTTTCAGGATGAATTTCATCGCGTCGGCGACAGGCTGGAAAAGGCCCGCCGGTCCGACGCGATTGGGGCCGAGCCGATCCTGGATGAGCGCGCTCACCCGGCGTTCCGCGTAAACGCTATAGGAGACCATCGGCAGGATGACGAGAAAGACGATCCCGATGATTTTCGCCAGCGAAGTGAGGACGAGGAAAAGCGTCGGGTTCATTCTTTTGGTCGAACCTCCGAATCCGTCATCCCGAGCGGAGTGAAGCGAAGCGGAACGGAGTCGAGGGATCCCGTCGCGTTTCGTGAAAGAGTGGAAGCCAGGGAACGTGCGCGAAGGATTCCCAGAAGCTCAACGGGATCCTTCGACTTCGTTGCGCTCCGCTCAGGATGACAAGTGCTCGAAGGCCTCATTGCGTGTGCTTCTCCTTCTCGCGCTCGCGGACTTTCTCTTCGGACGGTTCGCCCGGCGCGTCCGGTGATTTATCCAGATTCAAGACCGGCACGCCGAGATCGCTGATGCGACTTAACGTTAGGCCGTTTAGTTCCGGCACCGCCTCGCTCATTTGGCGGAAGACCCCTTCGATCGTGTAGATCTCGGTCGGACCTGAAACAGCCTGCAAAAGATCGCGCAAAATTTCCCAGTCATCGCGCGCCTGACCTGGGCCGCGGACGGCGCGATTGAGACGTTGCAGCCGGCCCTTGCCGTTGATCATCGAGCCGCGCTTCTCGGCAAAGCCGAACGACGGCAGGACTGCGCTTGCATAGGAAGTGGCTTCGTTCTCGAGCAAATCCATCACGACGTAAACCGGAAGTCGTGCCAGTTGCTCAGCGGCGATTCCGCAATGCAGCGGATTTTCGCCTAACGAGATCAACGCCTGGATTTGGCCGGACCAAATCGCCTCTTTGATCTGCCCAAGCACCGATCCATCTGGCGAAGCGACGCCGAGCAACCGCGCGCCGCTCGTGTTCGGGTTGCGATCGCTGCTCAGCAAAATGTCGTCAGCCGGGCCGCTCCGTGGAACGATATCGACCAGAGTCACGCCTAACGACTGCGCGAGTCGCGAAGTGAGCCAGAGCTCCTCGTTCGTCATCCGACCGGAGGCGAGGATGGCGATTTGCCAGCCGACGAAAGGCTGCAGGAGCGAGACGACACGCTGGACCGCTTTCGTCCACGTGCTCGGTTGCAGGCGTTGCTCGTCGCGCACGAGGGGTTCGAGCAGGCGGCGATCGCTCTGGAGATATTCGAAATTCAAACGGCCGTAGTCGCACATCCAACAGGAATTCACGGCGTCGTTCTCGCGCGGCGTCTGGCGGTAAATCGCGTCCTCGCGCGAGCCGATGATAGTGTTGCAACCGGTCGCGCAGCTCGTGCAAAAGCTCTTTGTTTCCTTGAGAAACCAGACGCGCGTTTTGAAACGAAAATCCGTCGAGGTGAGTGCGCCGACCGGGCAGATGTCGACCGTGTTGAGCGAGTAGTTATTCTCCAGCCGCTTGTCGGGATGCGCCGTCAGCGTGCTAAAACTGCCCCGGTTCACAAACCCGAGCACATCGTCGTGCGCGATCTCCTGGCAGAAGCGAATGCAGCGCGAACACATAATGCAGCGCTCGTCGTCGAGCGTGACGCGGGGGCCGATCTCGACGTTCTTCGGCTTCTTCACTTTGCTCTCTAGGAAACGCGATTCCTGCGTCCCGTATTCGACGCTGAATTCCTGGAGCGGGCATTCGCCGGCCTGGTCACAGATCGGGCAGTCGAGCGGATGATTGATCAGGAGAAATTCCATCACGCCCTTCCGGCATTCTTGGACCAGCGGCGAATCTGTGCGGACGGCCTGACCTTCGGAAACGTCGGTCGCGCAGCAGATCTGCGGGCGAGCCATCCAGTTGATCTCCGGTTTGCCATCGGGACCGAGGACCGGCTTGCGATCCGCGCCCATTTTCGGCATGCCCATTTCGATCAGACACATGCGGCAATTTCCGGGCGACGAGAGCTTCTTGTGATAGCAATAGCGCGGCACAAAACTCCCAGCCTGCTCGCATGCCTCGATCAGGCGCGTGCCTTTCGGGAACTGGTGCCAGGCGCCGTTGATCTGGACGTTCACCATCGGAGTAGCTGCGGCGTCGGACATGATGAGTCAGGAAAGCAGGAAAGCAGGAAGATTAGAGAGCGAAGTCATGGTCGGACGTTCGCTCGGGAAGCTCGCGGCAGAAACGCTTAATCGTTAGGGGAGAGGTAGCAAAATTCAATAGAAGCCCCTCGTGCAGGCCGGTTGCTTTAAGGTAACTCCGGCCAATCGCGAAGTGAATGTCCTCCAGAGCGCGGATCGCTTTGAGTTCAACAACGATCAAATTTTCGATCAGGAACTCGAGCCGATGATGTCCGATTTGGTGATCCCTATAAAAAAGAGTAATCGGCTTTTGCCTGACGAAAGCGATCTCGTTTAGGGCGGATTCAACGGCCAGCGCCTCTTCGTAAATGCCCTCAAGAAATCCCGGACCAAGCTCCCGATGCACGGAAATCGCAGCGCCGATAATGCGTTGGGTCACGCCGCGACTGCGCAAATCTTTTCCTGCTTTCCTACTTTCCTGATTCATACCATTCCAGCCGAGCCCGCTATATCCCAGCCGGGATCGTGCGCGAGGCTCGACGTGTCGATGACTTCTTCGGCGATCAATTCGCCCGGCGTGTATTCCGGCGGAAGCGGCGGCGGGACCGGTTTCTTGGCGCGCGAGGCGAATTCGTCAGGGAACTTACTGACGAAACTTTGAGTCGGCCAGGCGCAGGCTTCGCCGAAGGCGCAGATCGTCCGACCGGCGATGTTGTCGGCCACGTTTTTCAGCGTCGCGGGATCCTGCGTCGCGCCGCCGCCAAGTAGCATGCGGTCGGTAATCTTCTTCATCCAGAGCGAGCCTTCGCGACACGGGGTGCATTGGCCGCAGCTCTCGTGCGCGTAGAATTCGTTGATGTTGTTGAGCGTCCAGAGCATGTCGCGCGAGTCGTCGAGCACGATCACGCCGCCGGAGCCCGCCATCGAGCCCGCAGCCGCCAGAGAGTCGAAATCCATCGGGATTTCGTCGAGAGAAACTTCGCGGTCTTTGAGTTTGAAACGCTCGTCCGCGCGCAGGACTTTCGCGGAGCTGCCTCCGGGAATGACGGCTTTGATCCTGCGACCTCCCTTCGGGCCGCCGGCCATTTCGTTAATCACCTGGCCCATCGTCAGCGCACCGACCTCGATCTCGAAATACCCCGGCCTAACGACATCGCCGCTCACGCAAACGATCCGCGTGCCGGTATTGTTCGGCCGGCCGATCTTCGCATACTCCGCGCCGCCCATCTCGATGATGTGTTTCACGTGGCAAAGCGTTTCGACGTTGTTGACGACCGTCGGGCACATGTAGAGGCCGAGAACGGCGGGAAAATAAGGCGGCTTGATCCGCGGATAGGCGCGCTTGCCTTCGAGCGATTCGATCAGGCCGGTTTCTTCGCCGCAAATGTAGGCGCCGGCGCCGCGGTGAATGTAAATCTCCAGGTCGAAGCCGGTGCCGAGCATGTTTTTGCCTAACAAGTTTCGCGCGCGTGCTTCTTCGATCGCTGCTTCCAGGATCTTCGCGCCCTCGGGAAACTCGCCCCGGATGTAGATGTAGGCGGTGTGCACGTTCAGCGCCCAGCAGCTGATCAGGATCCCTTCGATCAGCTGATGCGGATCCTGATGAATGATATAGCGATCCTTGAACGTTCCCGGCTCGGATTCGTCCGCGTTGCAAATCAGGTAGATCGGCTTCTTCTCATCCGGCTTGATGAAACTCCATTTCACCCCGGTGGGAAAACCGGCACCGCCACGGCCGCGGAGCCCGGAAGTTTTCACTTCCTTCACGATCTCCGCGCGTGACAGCGTGATCGCTTTGCGGAGTTGTTCGTAGCCGCCGGTCTTGAGATAGCTCTCGATATCGACGCCGTAATCTTCGCGGCCGATGTTTTGAAAGATCAGCCGTCGCTCGAGTGGGTGGGGCGGGCCGTGGTGGACGGTGAAATCCTTGCCCGCGAGCAATTCGGCGGCGTCGTCCGGCTGCACTTTCTCCGCCAGTTGATCGTCGACCATGCAGACCGGGGCCGTCCCGCAGCTCGCGAGGCATTCGACGAATTCGATGCTGTATTCTCCATCCGCGCTCACCGAAATCGGATTGTCAATTCCGGAACCCTGATGCTTGCGCTCGATCTTCGTCAGGCCCGCCAGCTTTTCCATCAGCGGATACGCCCCCGCCATCGCGCAGCTCAGGGTGCGACAGACGCGAATATTTTTCCGGCCGGCGGGCGCCCCGCGAAGCATCGGATAAAACGCGATCAGGTCGTAGATGTTGATCAGCGGTAAGTCGAGTTTAGTCGCGATCCAGGTGACGGCTTCGTCACTGATGTAGCCAAAATGTTCCTGCCAAAGATGCAGCAACGGAAGCGAAGCGCTGCGTTTATGCTCAGCCGGATAATGGCTGATGGCTTCATCCATCTTCCGCTCCAATTCGGCCGGAACCTCTGTCATCGTCGCCTCCACAGATGACCGTTACTCGTGGAGGTTGCTCTCTTTGGACGAAACCTGATCGTTGAAAAACACGATCGTGACTGTCCCGTTCCCCTGCTGATAAGTGTAGGTGACCTTCTTCGTCACGAGCAGATTCGTGCTGTCGACCGAAGTGGGCGGTCCGAGAATGGATTCGACCTGTTTGCGGCTCATGCCCTCGCTGATTTCAGCGACGTTGGCAGGAGCCAGGCGCTTGCCGTGGCAGCTGCTGAAGAGGAACGCCGCCACGAGGAGCAGCGCGAGGATGCGGGTCGATTGCAACTGTTTCCTCAATCTCAAATAGATCACGCGATCGCTAGGGTTCGCGTCCCAGGTTGGTGTCTTTGCTGTCGACCTCGTCGTTTTTGAAAGTGATCATCGCGAACTTTTTTCCGTCCTCGTAGCGATAGGTCGTCTTCTTGAAAACAACCATGTCTTTGGTCTCGGCGGTCGTGGGCGCGCCGAGGATGGTTTCGACCTGCGCTTTCGACATGCCGAGCGTGATCTGGTCGTAATTTGCGCTCGTGAGTTTCGAGCCGGAGAGAGTGCCGCGATCGCACGCGCCTAACGAGAGGAGAGCGAGGGCCGCGAGCAGGAGCCCGAGGAAGTGAGAATTGTTTTTCATAACAGGAGTTTTCATCTGTCGCATTCTCCCATCACGAAGTCCAGACTGCCGAGGATCGCGACCACATCGCTCATCATCGCACCGGGCAGGAGTTCGGGAAGGATGCTCAGATTTACGAATGACGGAGACCGGATTTTCAGCCGGTGGGGCACACCGCCGCCTTTGCTGTTGATGTAGAAGCCGAGCTCGCCTTTCGGATTTTCCGCGCCGAAATAGATTTCGCCCGGCGGCACGTCCACGCCTTGGGTGACGACGATGAAATGATGGATCAGCTCCTCCATCTTCGTGAGCACATGGGACTTCGGCGGGAGCATGTTTTTGTAATCGGCCAGGTTGATCGGACCGCTCGGCAGGGTGTCGATCACCTGCCGTAAAATGCGCACGCTTTGCCGCATCTCTTCGATCCGAATGAGATAACGATCGTAGCAATCGCCGACCGATCCGACCGGGATCTCGAAGTCGTATTTCTCGTAGTCGAGATAGGGATGCTTCCGGCGGAGATCGTGCTCGATCCCGCTCCCACGGAGGTTCGGGCCTGAAAGCGCGTAGGCGATCGCACGCTCGCGCGGGATCACGCCGATATCGCGGGTGCGATCGACGAAAATCCGGTTCCGCGTGAGCAATTTGTCGATCTCATCGAGCTGCGGGACGAATGTGTCCAAAAAAGCCTCGAGTTGCGGGATGAATGCCGGCGCCAGGTCGCGAATCTGCCCTCCGATTCGCGTGTAGGAAGTGGTGAAGCGCGCGCCGGTCAGCAGTTCGAACAGGTTATAAAGTTTCTCGCGCTGGGCGAAGGTATAGAGGAAAACCGTCATCGCGCCGAGATCGAGCGCCATCGCGCCGAGCCCCATCAGGTGCGCGGAGATGCGAGAGGTCTCGCAACAGATGACGCGGATCGCTTTCCCGCGCGGCGGGAGTTCCCAGCCCATCAGTTTTTCGACAGCGAGCGCGTAAGCGACATTGTTGGAGAGCGGAGCGAGGTAGTCGAGCCGGTCGGTGTAGGGGACAAACTGGTTGTATTGCATGTTCTCCGCGATCTTTTCGTCGCCGCGATGCAAGTAGCCGACCTCGGGCGTGGCCTTCGTCACCAGCTCGCCATCGAGCTCCAGCACGAGCCGGAGAACACCATGGGTCGCCGGGTGTGACGGGCCCATATTGAGAACCATTTTTTCACCCATCTCCTCGTCACCCTGCGAAAGAGCAGCGTCCCGCTGCAGGGTACGGGCGAGGGGATCGGGAGCTTCGATTTCGCGTGTCGTGGCGGCCATGGAGAAAGCCCGACTACGCTCGCGAGTAGGGTTTATCGCGCAAGGGCAAAGTTACTTCGCTCCGCTCAGGAATGACACTGCGAGCGTCGGGATTGCTCGGCCACACATCCCCAAAAAAGCGATATGCGCAGAAGCTTCCACCTCTGCGCAAACCGCGCGGACCTTGCGGTCCAGTTACCTGGAGGCCCAGTATGGGAACGTGTTGGGAAGCAGCTCTTTCCCGTGGGGCGGCGCATGGACGAAGGTGATCTTCTCCACGCGGCCTTTGGTGAGATCGGTCGGCACCACGCCATCCGAGCTCATCCGCCACTTCATTGCTGCGTCTTGCGCCAGTTGATCCAGCACCGGCGAACCGCTGGTTTTCAGGACGCGGGCGTTGGTCACATGACCGGCCCGGTCGAGTTTCATCGAGATCACCACCGATCCCTGCAATCCGTCGATGTAAACGCCGTAGGGCATCCGAGGACTCGCTTTCTCCAGCCACTTAGCGTTGGCCGAGGAAAACGGCCACGCGACTAACATCACTGCGACGGCACCGCAAATCGCGGCGCAACGCGCTGTTCTGCTTGTATTTGTGTGCATAAAAGCATCATCGCGCCGGGCGTGCGGAGAGCAAGCAAATTCGTCTTCTTGCTGGCTCGTTAGGCGAGGCCGGTTTAGGTATTGCGGATGGCAAAAAAAATCGCTCTTCTTTTTTCCGGTCAGGGTGCGCAGACCGTCGGCATGGGACGGGATCTCGCCGCGGAATTTGTCGAGGCCGCGGACTTATTCCGGCGCGGCGACGAAGTGCTCGGGCGCAACCTGAGCGAGATCGCGTGGCGTGGTCCGATCGAGGAACTGACGCGCACCTCGAACTGTCAGCCCGCGCTTTACCTTCACGGCCTCGCCTGCCTCAGTATTTTGCGCGAGGTCGCCGGGATGTTTCCCGTCACGGCGGCGGCTGGCTTGTCGTTAGGCGAATGGACCGCGCATGCGGCCGCGGGCACGTTCAGCTTTGAGGAAGGTCTCCAGCTCGTCGAGCAACGCGGCCGTTTCATGGAGACCGCTTGCGAAGCCACCAACGGCGCGATGGCCGCGCTGATCGGCGGCGAGGAAGCGGCCGTCCGCGCGCTCGCCAGTGAAACCGATGTGGACGTCGCGAATCTCAATTCACCTGGCCAGATCGTGATTTCCGGCGAGCGCGGCAAGGTCGAGCAAGCCGTCGCCCGCGCGAAAGATCACGGTATCCGCCGCGCCACTTTGCTGAATGTCGCCGGCGCCTACCATTCGCGTCTGATGGAGACCGCCCGCCAGCAAGTCGGCGAAGCGCTTCGCGGCGTCGAGCTGCAAACGCCGCGCTTTCCCGTCATCAGCAACGTCACCGGCGCGGAAGTGAAATCGGCTGATGAAATCTGCGAGACCTTGCAAAACCAGGTCACGGCCACGGTGCGCTGGACCGATTGTGTGGAGCAAATGCTCGCGCTCGGCTGCGATTTGTTCCTCGAACTCGGACCCGGCAACGTCCTCGCCGGCCTGCTCCAGCGCATCCGCAAAGGCGTGGAAGTCGTGAGCGTCAACGACGTCGCATCGCTCCAGAGGTGCGTCGAGATTTTACGCCAGGAGATGTGCGGGCCGGCCTAACGACAGGCGTAGCGTTGAGGACACGCGACGCTGGCTAAATACGAGCACGAGCACGATTAAGAGCACGAACACGCGAGGAAAGGCGCAGCCGCCTGGCCTTGCACTAACGATTACATCTGCTACAACCGGGGTTCCCAAAATGCATCTGCCTCTTCTCGATTCACGCTCGCGCGTGATGATGTTCGCTCCGCATCCGGACGACGAATCGCTTGCCGCCGGAGTCTTCCTCCAGCGCGCCGTCGCGGCCGGTGCGGGCGTTCGCATTATCTACGGCACGGACGGCGAGAAGAACTGCTGGCCGCAGCGCGTGCTGGAACGCAAGGTCCGCATCCGCGAAAACGATCGGCGGCGCTGGGGCGCGCGGCGTCAGGCGGAGGCGCTGGCCGCTTTGCGGGTCCTCGGGATCCGCGGCGATCAGGTGGAATTTCTTTCGCTGCCCGACCAGGGCGTCACCGATCTCCTGCTCCGCGGCTGCCACGACACCGTCCGCTGTCTCGCCGATAAAATCATCTCCTGGCATCCGACCCACCTGCTGATTCCGTCCGCGTCCGACACCCATCCGGATCACAGCGGTCTGGCCGTTCTGCTGCGGATCGCATTCGACGATTTTCTCCCGCGGCATCATCGGATCCAGCGGCTGGAATATCTGATCCACGGCGCGAGCGCCACTTTCGCGCAGACCGCGCGCGATCTTTCGCAAAGCGATCTCGAGGTGCAGGCCAAACAACGCGCGATCGCCTGCCACGTCACCCAGGTCGCGCTCTCGCGCCGGCGTTTTCTCGCCTATGCGAAACGCCCGGAACGCTTCGTGATCGGCGCGGCAGACCGCGCGCCGCTCTGCGACGGACCGATCGAATCCTTCGAGCGCGGACGCGAGTTCGTGCGGTTGCACGTTTCGTTTGCGATCAAGCCGCTGCGGGCTGAGGAAACTTCCCTTTACCTGATCGGCCACGATCACTTCGGCGGCGTGCGCCGGCTGCGCGCGACGCTCCCGGGCCGCACTGCGCCACTCGACCTGATCGATTGCGAGACCGGCGCCATCGCGGGAGTCGGCCGATATCATGGCGACGCCTTTCGCGCCGAGATTTCTTTACCGCTGCACGACCTCGCGCTGCACCGGGCGCTTCACGTGAAACTCGACCGGCGCGTCTGGTTTTTCGATGAAGCCGGCTGGCTCGAAATCGGCGCGCTCCTGCCTGTGGCGGCCCTCTGGCCGCGCCCGCGCGTGGCGCAACAATTGGCCGTTGCCTAACGAGATGCAAATGTCCATGAACCTCTCCCAACAAATCGACCGCGACCTGAAAGACGCGATGCGCGCCCGCGAGGAGGAGAAACTGGCCGTCCTCCGAATGCTGAAATCCGCGATCAAAAACGCCGCGATCGAGAAAGGCGGCGCGAGCGCTGAGCTCGACGACACCGAGACGACGCAGGTCATTCGCAAACAAGTAAAACAGCGTCAGGATTCGATCGAAAGCTTCGAGAAAGGCGGCCGCGCCGAGTTGGCCGCGAAGGAAAAGAGCGAGCTCGAGATCCTGAACAGCTATCTGCCCGCGGCCATGAGCGCTGAGCAACTTGCCGCCCTCGTGCGCGAGACGATCGCGGAAGTCGGCGCGACCTCGAAGGCGCAGATGGGCGCCGTCATGAAGGCGCTCGGCCCGAAAGTCGCCGGCTGTGCCGACGGCAAAACGCTCAGCCAGGAAGTGCAGCGGCAGCTCGCCTAACGAGTGTAGGACAATGCTGACCGCGATCATCGTCGCCGGCGGCAGCAGCCAGCGGATGGGGTTTGATAAAACCTTCGCATTGTTAGGTGGAAAGCCGGTCATCGCCCACTCGATCGCGGCCTTCGAGGCGTCCGATTCGGTTTCCGAGATCATCCTCGTCGGCCGGGCCGAGAAACTCGCCGAGCTGGAGGAAATCGTGCGCGCCGAAAACTTCCGTAAAGTCGCCCGCATCATCGCCGGCGGCGCGCGCCGGCAGGATTCGGTCACCTGCGGGTTAGGTGTGCTTAGCGACGCCGTGACATTTGTCGCGGTGCACGACGCCGCGCGCCCGCTCATTAGGCCGGAATTGATCGAGCGCGTCTATCAACTCGCCCGCGAGCACGGCGGCTCCGCCACGGCCGCGCCCGTCGTCGACACGCTCAAGCGGGCCGACGACCAGGATCGCGTC
Organism: Chthoniobacterales bacterium; assembly: GCA_039936335.1. GTDB lineage: Bacteria > Verrucomicrobiota > Verrucomicrobiia > Chthoniobacterales > UBA10450 > Palsa-1392. The sequence continues at coordinate 2,401 of JBDTIQ010000098.1, read as the reverse complement.
ACCGGGGGCGTCGCGCGCGCCGGTCTTTTCGCGGTCCAAACCCCGCAGATTTTCCGACGCGACCTGATCGAGGAAGCCTACCGCGCCGTCGCGGCGGCCGGCGCGGAAATCACCGACGACATCTCGGCCCTCGAGTGCATCCAGGGCCAAGTCGTTCTCTTGCCTAACGACCAGCCAAATTTCAAAATCACCTATCCGACGGATCTATCGGTGGGGGAAATCCTCCTTACGCGTAGCCGCAACCAGCTTTAGTCGCTTCTCGAACGTCTTCACGAGCGCGGCGCCGTGCGGATTGCCGTCACGACCGAGCGGCGCGTGGCTCCCGCCAGCGTTTCGGAAACCTGCCAGCTGTGCTAGGTGAGCCTCAGTGAAAAACGACGTCGCGCAGGAAATGGTCGCCAAGGTCCCCCGGGTCACCCTCGTCTTCTGGATTATTAAGATCCTCGCGACCACCTTGGGCGAGACCGGTGGTGATGCCGTCACGATGTCGTGGCTGGGCGAAACAACCTCCGCTGGCAATGGCTCCGGCTATCTCGTCGGCACGGCAATCTTTGGCGTTATCTTCGTCGCCGCCGTCCTGGTGCAGATCAAGGCGGCACAGTTTCACCCGTTCCTCTACTGGCTCACGATCGTCGCTACGACGACCGTCGGGACCACGCTCGCTGATTACTGCGATCGCTCGCTCGGGATCGGCTACGCGGGCGGTTCGTCCATCCTTCTCGTGCTCGTCATCGTCTCGCTCGTGACCTGGCGCGCGTCGACCGGGAGTATCTCGGTTGAAACCGTGAGTACGCCCAAGGTGGAAATCTTCTATTGGTTCACCATCATGTTCTCGCAGACGCTGGGCACTGCCTTGGGCGATTGGGTCGCCGATACGAATCAAACTGGTTACCTCGGCGCCGCCGCGATCTTCGGCGGGTTACTCGTGGTGACCGCTCTGCTTTACTATCTAACAAGCATCTCGCGCGCGCTCTTGTTCTGGGGCGCCTTCGTCCTCACGCGTCCGCTTGGAGCTGTGGTCGGCGATTTTCTCGATAAGCCTCATTCCGACGGAGGACTAGCTCTGAGCCGTTACACCGCCTCCTTAGCCCTGCTGGTGGTGATCGTCGCCTTGATTCTGATTATCCCGCAGAAGCCGGCGAGGAAGGCGCACTGAGGCTTGCGAGATCGGTGGTAGGGCGAGACCTTGTCGAGCCGGGGATAAGTGCGCCATCTGCAACGATCTTCCGCCGTCAGCTCGACGGAGTCACGCCCTACCGAGATTCGCTGAGGACAGCGCAAGCGCTAACGCTTGCCATCGTAGGATCGCGGAAGTAGCCAGAAGCTTCCTTTCGCATTGCCAGGAGAGTAACTGCAAACCCGAGTAATCGATCAGGGCCAACGATTGGTCGCTTGGTGCGCGCACTTTGCAACCTACCGAACAAACTTACTGCTCCTACCGAGCGTCCGCTTTCGCCTTGGCGGCTTGTTCGGGCTTGTAAATCATGAGCTTGAAACTCTTCGGCGACACCTTCGGCCGTTGACGGGGAACGCCGGGAGCCGGTGTCGGAGTCGGCTCATACTGCGCAGTCGGCAGATAAATGCGCTGCGTCGCCGGATCGAGCGCCATGGTGCGCGCACCTCGCTCGGTTTTCAGGCTCTGCACAACCGTGAGCTTATCGGGCGCTTCTTCCTTCGCGATCGTCGTGACTCCTTCGCCGCAGGAGGCAAAGGCCAGTTGCGCCTTATCGTCAAAAGCACAGCCATCCGGGCCGTGGCCGATCGGCACCGTTGCCACCACCTGGCCGCTCTCCGTGTCGAGCATCGTCATGAGTTGGTTATCGCAAGTGCTAAAGACCCGATGATGCGCCGCGTCGAGCGCGATCCCGCTCGGCCCTTCCCCCGGCGCCAACGGCCAATGAGCGACAACCTTATGCTTCGTGGTGTCGATCGCCACGACCTCATTCTTGTCTTCGATGTTGCAATAAACCCAGCCAGCCGAGGCATCGATCGCAGCGAACTCCGGACTCCCGCCGAGTTGGATGGTGGTCACCACCTTTGCTCTCTTCGCATCGATCACAGTAGCCGAGTTGCCATGGTGATTAAAAACATAGAGCTCGCGTCGGGACTTGTCGTAAACCGCGTCATCAGGTCCTTCCCCCGTATCCACTTTCGAGATCGTCTTGAGAGTTTTCAGATCGACGACGCTTGCTTTCGCTTCCTTGCCGTTGGTAGAAAAACCGCGGCCCAGCGCGGGCACCGCGACAAACGCATGCACTCCCGGCGTATCTGCTATCTCACCCAGGAGCGCGTTCTTTTTGAGATCGATCACCTCTACCTTGGTAGAGTGCGATAGGTAAAGCCGGTGCGCTCCGGAGTCGATCGTAAGGATATCCCAGCCGCCTTCGCCGCCGATCGGTAT
>JBDTIQ010000097.1:0-4356 GCA_039936335.1 Chthoniobacterales bacterium | reverse complement strand
TGGTTCGTCTCGAGGCTGCGCGCATAACCACCCGTCAAAACGGCCTGGCGCGACTTCAGCTCTTCCCCTTGCACTGGATCCGTCACGAGCTTTTTCAATTCCGTCGCCATTAAGCTCGCGACTTCGGCCGCTGATTCATTTTTCGTCTGCGCGGCCGCGGTGAACGCGCCGCCATCGCGCCGTGCGTCGATCGAGCTGCGCGCGCCGTAGCTGAGCCCGCGCTTGATCCGCACCTCGCGGTTAAGGCGGGAAACGAAGCCGTTGCCGAGCGCCGCGTTGGCGACCAACGCCGGGTAATAGTCAGGCGAATCCCGCTTGATCGTCGGCTTGCTCAGCACGACCGCGGCTTGGCCGGCGTCGGGCATATCGACCACCAGCGTCTCCGGTTTCCAGGCCGGGGCGGACTCTTTCGGCTTTTCGTTAGGCGAAGGAGAGGCGCCTTTCCAGGAGCCGAAAAGTTGTTCCGCAAAAGTCTTCGCCTGCGCCAGCGTGATGTCGCCGGCGAGGATGAAGGCCGCGTCCTGCGGCCGATAATTTGCCTGATAAAGCTGCACGATATCCGCGCGTTGAATCGCCTGGATCGTTTCCAAGGTTCCGCTGATGGAGTGGCCGTATTCGTCGTCGCCGAAGATCACGCGCTCCGTCACAAAACGCGCGAGCGATCCGGGCTGTTGCAACGCGACGCGCAGACCGTCCAGGCGTTGATTCTTTAGCCGGTCGATTTCTTCTTGTTTGAAAGCCGGATGCAGAACGACGTCGGCGAGAATCTTCAATGCCACGGGAGCTTTATCGGACATCACGATGATGCCCGCGGCCGATTGATCCCAGCCTGCGCCGGAATTGATCGAACCGCCTAACGACTCGATGGCGGTCGCAATTTCCGGCGCGGACATGGTGTCGGTGCCTTTGGTGAGAAGATCGCCGGCCATGCTGGCAGTTCCGGCGCGATCTTTCGCATCGGCCTCGGCGCCGTGGCGGATGACGACCGTCGCGGCGAGGAGCGGCAGCTGAGGGCGTTCCGCGACGATGACGCGGAGGCCGTTTGGCAGCGTCGTTTCCTTCGGTTCGGTGAACTTGATCTGGTGCGGTGCGGATGGAGCGGGTGGGGTGTCGACGCCGGCAATGGCAAAAGCGGAATGGGCGCTCGTTAGGGCAAAAGCGGCAACCGCTAGCGCTGTCATCCTGATCCCGCAGGCGCGGGAGAAGAATCCTGCAAGAGTCCTTCGGCATGGCAAACTCGAGAGACGCTTGTGAGGTCCTTCGACTGCGTTCCGCTTCGCTTCAATCCGCTCAGGATGACAGGTGGGTTCGTTAGGTGAGTTGGAAAGCTGCATCAGGATTTCGTCTCCTTTTTTGGTGCGCCGGTTTTCATGGCCTCCGGTAGATACTCGATCAGCACCTTCTTTTTTCCCGAGATGTAATGGTCGAGCGCGGCCTTCACCTGCGGCGCGGTCACGGCCTGGAGCCGGGCGAGGCCGGTGTTCACATGCTGCGGATCGTTGTAAATGACCGCCGCTTCACCGAGCGCGCTGGCTTTGCCATTGTTCGTCTCGAGTTCGAGCAACTTCCCGGTGAGAAAACGGTTCTTCGCCTTCGTCAGCTCTGCTTCGGTGACGCCGTCCTGCAAAACTTTGTCGATTTGCTCGTTCAAAGCTTTCACAGCGTCGGCCGGTTTCTTGCCGCTCGCCAGAATCATCCGCACCGTGAGCAGGCCAAGGTCTTCCTGCAGGTCGGAGCTGAAGCTGACTTGCTGCGCGATCTGCTGCCGGTAAACGAGCGATTGATAAAGCCGCGACGACTCGCCTCCCGACAGGATTTCGTCCGCCAGCTGCAACGCCGGCGCGTCGTCACTCCGGATCGATGGCGCGAGATAAGTCACCGCGATCGCCGGCAGTGGCGCTTGCGAGCTGTATTCCACGATCTCCTTGTCGGCTTTACGCGGTGGCTCTTGCACGGTCACTCGCGGGATTTTCTCCGCCGGCTTTTTGATCGGGCCGAAATACTTCCCGATCCATTCATGCAACTCGTTAGGCTGGAAATCTCCTACCACCACGAGCGTCGCGTTATCCGGCCGATAGAAGGTGGCGTGAAACGCTTTCACCTCCGGCAGCTTCGACGCGTTGAGGTCCGCGATGCTTCCGATGCCGGGACGCTTGTAGGGATGGACGGCGTAGGAGTCCTTGATTGTATCGAGATAGAATTCCCCATACGGATTGGCGGAGATCCGCTGCCGGTATTCCTCTTTCACCACGTCGCGCTCCGAGTTGAAATTCGCCTCGTTCAGCGCGAGCGACGACATTCGTTCCGCCTCCGCCCAGAGGATCGGGTTCAGGTAATTCGAAGGGACGATCTCGTGGTAAACCGTCACGTCTTCCGCGGTGTAGGCGTTGTTTTCGCCACCGATGTTTTCCGTCAGTTCATCGATCGTATCCGGCTTCAGGTGGACATTGCCCTTGAACATCATGTGCTCGAAAAGGTGCGCGAAACCGCTCCGTCCGGTCGGATCATCCTTCGCGCCGACGTGATACCACACCTGCACCGCCACGGTCGGATTCGCGTGATCTTCCACGCTGTAAACCTCCAACCCGTTCGGCAGCGTCTCGTGCTGAAAATTGATCGGCGGAATTTTCACCCCGGCCGGCGAAGCGGAAGGTGGCGGCGAATTCTCCTCGGCGCGCAAAGAGGAAACCGAAACGAAAAGAAGCGCGGCGAGAGCGAGAGGAAATTTCACGACGGGTTCGACAGCATACACGCGAGTTCGTTGAGACGAATCGCAAAACAGCCAGCGGGCGCCCGTGGGCCTGACTGGATTCGAACCAGTGACCCTGCGCTTATCAAGCGCATGCTCTAACCAGCTGAGCTACAGGCCCGGGTGGCGCGGAAGCGCCGAGGGAAGGCAACTGTGTAGGGTGATCGGGATTTGGTCAAGGCGACGTCCGCGCTGCTTTCGCCGCACGCGCGGTGAGGAGAAGATAGAGTGCGCGGCAGATCAAAATGCCAAGGATCGCGCCTGCGTAATCGATCAGCACATCGACCGGCGATGCGCTCCGCGACGGCACGAAGGATTGATGAAATTCATCGAGCGGCGCGAGCAACAAGGCCGGCACGAGCGCAACCGCCGCACGACGCCAGAAGCCTGCAATCGAGGGCCGCAGCGCGAGGAAGAAGAGGCCGGTAAGGATCGCGTACTCCGTCACGTGCGCCGCTTTTCGCACCAGCAGGTTGATCCGCAGCACCGTCCACGGTGAAATATCCGGCTTCAGCCAATGCAAAATCGGCACGAGAAAACGCGAGGTGTGAGCCGAAGACATCACGTCGGTCGAATCAAAAAAAATCAGCGCCAGCCAGAGGGCGACCGGTCCCCACGACTTCAGGATCTGGGTGAATTTCAAGTGGGCAGTCTAGTTGCTCGCGCCGGTCTGACAAACGGGCTCCGGCGGGTTAAAGTCCGGCCGCAAAATGGAGCACGCCCCGGTCGCACCGATCCTTTTCCAGCCGATTTTCCAGGAGCGCGTCTGGGGCGGACGGAAGCTCGCCGATGCCTTCGGTAAGCCGTTTCCGCCTCAGAAGTCGATCGGCGAAGCGTGGGAAATCGTGGACCGAGAGGAAGCGCAGAGCGTCGTTAGGCAAGGAGTTTATCGAGGGAAAACCCTGCACGAACTTTGGTGTAATGAGCGCCGCGAAATCTTCGGCGACCATCTCCCGGACGCGCCGCGTTTTCCGATTCTCGCAAAGTTGCTCGACGCGCGAGAGACGCTTTCGCTGCAGGTGCATCCGACCGCGGAAGTCGCGGCGGAGCTCGGTGGAGAATCGAAAACCGAGACCTGGTACGTCGCCTCGGCGGAACCCGGCGCCGGGCTGTTTGTCGGCTTGAAAGCGGGCGCGACCCGCGACGGATTCGAGCGCGCGCTGCATGAAGGCACGGTGATCGATTTGCTGCATCGGCTCGATGTGAAAGCGGGCGATGCGCTCCTCGTCCCGAGCGGCCGTCTGCACGCGATCGGCGCGGGCAATTTAATCGTCGAGATCCAGCAGAACAGCGATACCACCTACCGCGTCTTCGATTGGGATCGCCCCGGAACCGATGGCCAGCCGCGCAAGCTGCACCTCGCGGAAGCGATGCGCGCGATCGATTTCGGCGACTTCGAGCCAAGGCTCGTTAGGCAAGAGGGCGAGCTGCTTGTGCGCTGCCCGGAGTTCACCTTGGAGAAATGGGACCTCGCCGAGCCCCGCGCAGCGCTCGATCGCGCAGCATTCGCGATCTTCTTCTGCCTCGGCGGCGTGCTGAAAATGTCCGGGGTCGAGATGTGCGCGGGCGATTTCTTCCTCGTCCCGGCGACCGTGGGCGACACGCCG
>JBDTIQ010000096.1:0-8872 GCA_039936335.1 Chthoniobacterales bacterium | reverse complement strand
TCATCTGCTGGAAAAATTTGGCGGCCACGAAATGGCCGCCGGCCTAACGATTCGCGAAGATAACTTTCCCGCCTTCGCGACTGCCTTCACCGAAACTTGTCTGAATTTGCTCACTGCCGATGACCTTGAGCCGCGGCTGCATCTCGATCACGAGCTGACGCTCGGTGAGTTGAATGGCGACCTGCTCCGCTGGCACGAAATGCTGCAGCCCTTCGGCAATGGAAATACGCAACCGCTCTTCTTCGCGCGGGCGGTCGAGCCGGCGGCCCCGCCGCAAATCCGGAAAGACAGGCATCTCTCGTTCCGCCTGAAACAGCACGGCCGTTTCCAGCGCGCGATTTATTTTGGTGGTGCCGAACATCCGCTGCCCGAGCCGCCGTGGGATGTCGCTTTCCGGATCAGCGCCGATGAATACCTCGGTGAGATCCGGGTGCAGATGCAAATCGAAGCGATCCGCGCCTCGGCTCCCATTTAATTGCCGGGACGTTCGGATTAATGTGCGCGAATGCCGTGGCCGTTTGAGACTTCGCTAGACGAGATCGATTGGATCGCGCGCCCCCGCCTCACGCAATTGCGGCGGCTCGAGATCGAAACGGTCGGTGATCTGCTCCGGCATTACCCCCGACGCCACGAGGATCGTCGCGAGTTCCTCGGCTTCCCGCGCGATGAAAGCGACCAGCCGATTTGCCTCTGTGGGGATGTGACAAAAACGCAGATCAAACGATTCGGCGGCTGGAAGAAAATCTTCGAGGTCACGCTGGAAGAAACTGAAGCACACGCGCTCAGCCAGCCGCTCGTCCTCCGCTGGTTCAACGTGCACTACGTGCAGAAAATGATCGTGGGTGGTCAGCGTCTCGTCGTTTTCGGCAAGCCGCGGCTCCGCGGGAAAAGGATCTGCATGGAGCATCCGGAGTTCGAAATCATCGAGAACGACGATGAGATTTCGATTCACTTCCGGCGGATCACGCCGGTATATGCGGCGACCGAAGGGCTCTCTTCCCGGGTCCTGCGCGCGATGATTCATCGGCTGCTCGGTGAGAGCGAGTCGGACGACTTGGCGACGCTGCGCGAGCTGCATTTCCCGGAGAGTTGGGAGTCGTTAGGCGAGGCGCGCGAGAGCCTGGTGCTGGAAGAATTTCTCGCGCTGCAGATGGTGATCGCGGCGCGGCGCGCCCGCTCGCGCGCGCGGGGTGGCGGTGCGCATTGCGGCGATGGCAGGTTGCTCGATCGTTTTCTCGACGCGCTTCCGTTTCGCCTAACGAATGCGCAAGCGCGAGTTCTCGAAGAAATTCGCGACGATCTGAGCGCGACGATCCCGATGAACCGGTTGCTCCAGGGTGACGTCGGCTCCGGCAAAACCGTCGTCGCGATCGCGTCGATGCTGCTGGCGATCGAGAGCGGACACCAGGCCGCGCTGATGGCTCCGACACAGATCCTGGCTGAGCAGCACTATGCGGTTTTGCAGCGCTGGCTCGAGCCGCTTGGCGTGGATGTTTCGCTGCGCACTGGCGCCCGGAAAGAGGATCCGCTGCCGCTCTTTGCGCAGAACCGCGAAATTGAAATTCCGGGGAGCACAGGCGGCCCGCCTGTTGCGTCCGGCGGCTCGCCGGGCGCACCGAGCGTCCGCTATGGCAAACGTCGTCTCCCCCATTTCGAACGTCCTTGGGGTAAATATGCGATCACGTTCGCAACGCACCGCAAACGCCTGCTTTCCCCCGCGTCACGCCAGGCGGTGCTGGATTGTGTCCTTCATCGGCGGGAACGTCGTTACGAGCTCTATGCGGCCTGTGTCATGCCGGATCACGTCCACCTGCTCATCGAGCCCGGTATGGAAAACACGGGAGCGGACGGCGAGGCCAAGTTCTTCCCGCTGACCGAAATCCTCCACACCATCAAATCCTTCACCGCGCATACGATCAACCGTCTCGAGAAAACGCGGGGCCCGGTTTGGGTTCAGGAATCTTTCGATCGGCTGGTTCGTTCGGAACGTGATTTGCAGGAGAAGTTTGATTACATCACTCGCAATCCGTGGGATGCGGGAATCGTTCCTGCGACTGAAAGTTATCCCTTCGTTTGGTGGCCCGGGTGTGCGCTCGACGAGGGCGCTGCGCGTCAGGACCGCCCGGCGAGCCGCCGGACGGAACAGGCCAGCGGCCTGTGCTCCCCGGAAGCGGAACACCTGCGCGGGCAGATTTTTGTCGGTACGCACGCTTTGCTTTACGAGCCGGAAGGATTGGAAAATCCAGGCCTCGTCGTGATCGATGAGCAACATAAATTCGGTGTCTCGCAACGGGCTCGCCTAACGAATCAGGAACCCGCGCCGGATGTCCTCGTGATGACGGCCACGCCGATCCCGCGCACCCTCACGATGAGTCTCTACGGCGATCTCGATGTCTCGACGATCGACGAGTTGCCCGCCGATCGTGGTCGGATCGTGACCGCGGCGCGCGACGAAAATAAGTTGCCTGACGTGCTCGCGTTCCTGCGCCGCGAACTCGAGGCGGGCCGGCAGATTTACATTGTTTATCCCTTGATCGACGAGAGCGAAAAGCTGGCGGCGAAAGCGGCCAGCGCTGAGTTTGCGAAATGGCAGGAGCGGCTCGCGCCATTCACCTGCGAGCTGCTGCACGGCCGAATTGCGGCGCCGGAAAAGCAGGCGACGATGGAGCGTTTCCGTCACGGCCTAACGAGTGTGCTGGTGAGCACGACGGTCATCGAAGTGGGCGTCGATGTGGCGAATGCGACGGTGATGTTGATCGAAAATGCGGAACGCTTCGGCCTCGCGCAACTGCATCAGCTGCGCGGCCGGATCGGGCGCGGCGTGCACAAGTCGTATTGCATTTTGCTTAGCTCCGATCCGTCGGAGGAGACGCGCAAAAAGCTGGAGGTGCTGGAGAAAACCAGCAACGGCTTTACCGTCGCGGAAGCCGACTGGGAAATGCGCGGGCCGGGCGATCTGCTCGGGACGGCGCAAAGCGGATTACCTGATCTAAAGCTGGGAGATCTGCGCACCGATGTGGCGCTGATGCAGCGCGCGCGGGCCGCCGCGACGAAAATTTTCCGGGACGATCCGGAGCTGGCGCAGCCGGAAAATCAACGTTTCCGCGCTTTGGTTGTCGAAGAAGAGAACTTTTCCCATGTCAGCTAATGAAAAACTTACTTAAATTTCTCCTCCTGGTCCTGGTTTTGAGCGCCGGCGTTTCGCTGCTCTACGATTACCAGCTCCATCGCGGCCAGCTCAGCCTAACGAATCGCTCGAAGCCGGAAAAATACACGCTCGCGACCGATCCGGCGGTGAATCCAAAGTCGATCGCGAGCCTCGCGGCGCTCAGCGAGGAGCGGCGCAAACTGGTGGCCGGCGTCATTCCGTCGGTCGTGAGCGTGAAGACGACGAAGCGGATTCGACGCCCGCAAACTGGGCTCGACCCATTCGATTTCTTCCGGGGCAACTTCCGGCAATATCGCGGACCGGAGGACGAAGCGATGGTCCAGAATTCGTTAGGCTCAGGTGTGATCGTGACCAAGGAAGGTCACATCATCACAAACAATCACGTCGTCGATCATGTCGACGAGATCGAGGTGCAGTTGAGTGATGGTCGCGTGCGCAAGGCGCATCTCGTCGGCGCCGATGCGAAGCTCGATCTCGCGGTCTTAAAGATGGACGAGCAGGATGCGAAACCGCTCAAGCTCGGCGACTCCGACGCGATGCAGGCGGGTGATTTCGTGCTCGCGGTGGGGAATCCGTTTGGCTTCGATGAAACGGTCACGGACGGAATCATCAGCTCGAAGGGACGGCCGAATCGGGTCGATGGTTTTGGCGATTACCTGCAGACGAATGCGGCGATCAACCCCGGCAACAGCGGCGGTCCGCTGATCAACTTAAAAGGGGAAGTCATCGGCATAAACACCGCGATCATTTCGCGCAGCGGCGGCTCGCAGGGCATCGGTTTCGCGATTCCCTCGAACACGGTGAAAGTCGCGCTCGAGAGCCTGCTCAAACAGGGGCGCATCATCCGTGGCTACCTCGGCATCGAGACGCCGCGGCCGCAGCCGGGGCCATTTGGTGGGGTCGTGAGTAATGGCGTGGTCGTCTCGGCCGTGATGCCGGGTTCCCCCGCAGCGGACGCGCAGATCAAGCAGGGCGACGTCATTCAAAAATTTGATGGTCATGACGTGCATAACATCGGAGAACTGTCGCGACTCGTCTCTCAGGCGGACCTGAACAAGACAGTCCCGGTCGAGATCACGCGCGACGGCAAGCCGGTAAAAGTGACGGCGAAGATCAAGGAGCAGCCGGCGAATTATCAGCTCGCGCAGGCCCTGCCGCCGAATAACCAGGGTCAGCGGCTGCCTTTGCCTAACGATCCCAACGGCAATGACCAGAGCCAGGATCAAAACCAAGACCAAAACCAGGACCAAGATCAGGCAGCACCTTCGGTAAAGGGAGGCGCGCTCGGCTCCATTGACGTGCGCGAACTGACTCCGCAACTCGCGCAATCGTTAGGCGTGCCGCCGAGTGTGCGCGGAGTGGTCGTGACTCAGGTGGGCAGCAGTGCCGCCCGCGAATTGCGGCCGGGCGACGTGATCGAGGCGGTGAACCAGGAACCGGTGACGTCGATCGACGACTACCAGTCGGCCATCGCGGATCTCGACCCGAACCAACCGCAGGTGCTCTCGGTTTGCCGGCAGCGGACCCGGTCGTTCGTCGTCATCAAGCCTCGTTAGGCGCGGGGAGAAGCTCGGCGATCTGCACCGCGTTCAGCGCGGCACCCTTCAGCAGCTGATCGCCCGCTACCCAAAGCGCGAGGCCGTTCTCCAACGCGCAATCGATTCGCAGTCGTCCCGCCTGGCAATTATCTTTGCCCGCGGCGTCGAGCGGCGTCGGATAACGATTCGCGTGCGGTTCATCCACGAGATCGAGCCCGGGTGCTTTAGCCAGGACCTCACGAGCCTTCTCCAGAGAAACCGGGCGCTCGAATTCCGCGCTCAGTGCGACGGAATGCGCGCGATAAACGGGCACACGCACACAGGTGACCGAGGCGCGAAAACCGGGCAGGTGCATCATTTTCCGGCCTTCGTTTTGCAGCTTCATTTCCTCCTGCGTGTAGCCGTTCTCGAGAAAGCTGTCCACGTGTGGCAGCACGTTGAATGCGATCGGATGCGGATAAATTTCCGGCCTAATTTCGCTACCGCCCACGCTCGCTTCCACTTGTTGCTTTAGCTCCTCGATCGCGCGCGTGCCCGTGCCGGAAACTGCCTGATAGCTCGCGGCAAAGACTCGCCGCAAACCAAACGCGCGATGCAAAGGAAAGAGCGCCATGAGAGCGACCGCAGTGGTGCAATTCGGGTTCGCGATGATACCGCGATGCGCTTTCACATCATCCGGATTCACCTCCGGAATGACGAGTGGAACTTCCGCGTTCATCCGAAACGCCGACGAGTTATCGATCACGACCGCTCCGGCACGCTGCGCGATTGGCGCGAACTCTCTTGCGGTCTCCGAGCCCGCGCTGAAAAACACGAGATCGATCCCGCGAAACGAATCGGCGTCCAACGCCGCGACCTCATAGTCTTGCGAGCGATAGGTCAGCTTCTTTCCCGCCGAACGGCGCGAAGCGAGGAGTCGTAAATCCGCCACCGGGAAATCCCGGCGCTCCAGCACCCGCAGCAGCTCGATCCCGACCGCGCCGGTCGCGCCGACGATCGCCACGTGATATTTTTCCGGCATCGCGAGCGCAGTGTATCGCCCGTCTTTTCAGATGCAAACCACCTCACCACGGATCCGAGTTTCCATTCCTGAGCAACGTCTCGACCTCCTCGACGGCGACGCCGTGGTTGCCAGTTATCCGGTTTCCACCTCGCGCTTCGGGCTTGGCTCGGAGGAGGGAAGCTTCAAGACGCCGCTCGGCCGTTTCCAGATCGGTGAAAAGATCGGCGCCGACGCTCCCGTCGGCACGATTTTCCGCGGTCGCGTGCCGCTTGCGCCTAACGAACCGGAACCGAACACGGAAGATCGCATCCTGACCCGAATCCTCTGGCTCAAAGGCCTCGAACCGCACAATGCGAACACGCGCGACCGCTTCATTTACATTCACGGCACGAACCACGAAGAGACGATTGGCCAGCCCGACAGCCACGGCTGTATTCGAATGAAAACGGCCGACTTGATCGCGCTCTTCGACGGTGTTTCGACCGGTACGGAACTCGTGATTGAAGCCTGAAAAAAAGCCTTAGAAATCCGTTGCACGGCTTCGCATCTCCGCCTAACTAGGTCGCAGCAACAAGCTAGGGAAGGAGGCGAATTTATAGTGAAATTTTTAAAAGTGATTATGATCGTGGCCGTAGCGGCCGGCGCACTGAGCCTGGGGGCTTGCGCGCAGAAAAAAGAGAGCATGTCGACCACGGGGACGACAGCGACCACCGGCTACTCGAAATAGTTTTGCCGGCGGTTGTCCTCCAGCGGACAACTTTAACCTAAGGCCAGGCCGTTCTGCGGCCTGGCCTTTTTTCGTCGCGTGGGAGTGGTTGCCGCGGAGGAAGTTCTGGCGCAATCTTGGCGGGTGTTGCATCTCAAGGGCCGGTCTCTTTCTCTCTCGCAAATCGCACGGGTCGCGCACGGCGGAGAAGAAGTAGCGCTCGCGGAAAGCGCCCACGCCGTGATCAATGCGTCGCGGCGCGTGGTCGAGGAAATCGTCGCGCGCGGCGAAGTGGTTTACGGAATCAGCACCGGCTTCGGGAAGCTCTCCGACGTCCATATTCCGCCCGAGAAATGCGAGCAGTTGCAGGTGAACCTGGTCCGCAGCCATGCCTGCGGAGTCGGGCGTCCGCTCAGCGAACCCGAAGTGCGCGCGATGATGTTGCTGCGCGCGAATGTGCTCACGCTCGGGTTCAGCGGGATTCGGCTGGAAGTGATCGAGCTGCTCGTCGCGATGTTGAATCGCGGGGTCATTCCGGTGGTCCCGGAGAAGGGATCGGTTGGCGCGAGTGGCGATCTCGCGCCGCTTGCGCATCTCGCGCTCGGGGTCATCGGCGAAGGCGAATCGTTTTACAAAGGAAAGCGCCTAACGAGTGGCGACGCGCTGCAACAGGCCGGCCTGATCCCGGTGGCACTTCGGGCAAAGGAAGGCCTCGCGCTGCTCAACGGCACGCAGGCTATGCACGCCGTCGGAGGTCTCGCGTTGCTCGGCGCGAAGCGGCTCGCGCGGGTGGCCGACGTGACTGGCGCGATGACGCTCGAAGCGCTGCGCGGCACGCCGGTCGCGTTTGATGAACGCATTCATCGGGCGCGCCCACATCCGGCGCAGATCGCGGTCGCGGATCATCTTCGCGCCCTTTTGCGGGACAGCGAAATTCGCGCGTCGCACCTCACGAACGATCCCCGCGTGCAGGATGCCTACAGCCTGCGTTGCATGCCGCAGGTACATGGCGCCGCGCGCGGCGCGCTCGCACATTGCGAGGAGATTCTCGCGATCGAATCGGGTTCCGCGACCGATAACCCGCTTGTTTTCGTCGATAACGGCGACGTGCTTTCGGGAGGAAATTTCCACGGTGCGCCACTCGCGCTCGGTTTCGATTACGCCGCGATCGCGACCACCGATCTCATGAGCATCAGCGAGCGCCGGATCGACCGCCTAACGAACCCGGATTTAAGCGAAGGGCTGCCCGCTTTCCTCGCGCAACATCCCGGCATGCAGTCCGGTTTCATGATCGCGCACGTCGCGGCGGTCGCGCTGCTGAGCGAAGCCAAAGTCCTCGCGCACCCTTCCAGCGTGGACAATCTGCCGACCTCCGGCGGAAAAGAGGACCACGTTTCGATGGGAATGACGGGCGCGCTAAAATTGCGCACGATCGTGGAGAATGCGGAAAACGTTCTCGCGATCGAACTGCTCGCGGCCGCGGAAGGGCTGGAATTTCGCCGACCGCTCAAAGCCGGCGTCGGAGTGGAACGCGCCCATGCAACTTTGCGCTCACTTGTTCCACGCCTCGAGGAAGATCGCCCGCTCTCGCCCGATATTGAGCGCGTGGCGGAAGCGATTCGTGCCGGAAAATTCGACAGCGAAGAAGACGAGCCTGTGCAATGACCCACGGAACTCCCAAAGCCTTGTCATCCCGAGCCGCCGCAGGACGCCGAGGGACCTCACAAGCGCCCGTGCGGCGTGACCTCGGACAACGCCTGTGAGATCCCTCGCTCCGCTCGGGATGAGCACGATGAGGTGACCGACGAATAGAAACGATTACAAACCGATGACCGAGAAACGAACGATTCGTGCGCCGCGCGGAACTGAACGCAGTTGCAAAGGCTGGGACCAGGAAGCCGCCTTGCGCATGCTCATGAATAACCTCGATCCGGAGGTCGCGGAGGCGCCGGACCGGCTGATCGTTTACGGCGGCACGGGCCGCGCCGCGCGCAGTTGGGAGGCTTTCGATGCGATCGTTAAAGCGCTGCGCGAACTGGAGAATGACGAAACCCTTCTCATTCAATCTGGCAAACCCGTGGGAATTTTCCGGACGCAGGAAGAGGCGCCGCGCGTGTTGATCGCGAACTCGAACCTGGTCGGCCAATGGTCGAATTATCCGGAGTTCAACCGTCTCGAAAAACTTGGCCTAACGATGTATGGCCAGATGACCGCCGGCTCATGGATCTACATCGGCAGCCAAGGGATCGTTCAGGGAACTTTCGAGACTTTTACGGCGGCGGCGGTAAAGCATTTTGGCGGGTCGCTTGCTGGCAAGTTGCTCGTGACAGGCGGCCTCGGCGGAATGGGCGGCGCGCAGCCGCTCGCCGCCACGATGGCTGGGGCGCGTTGTCTCGGTATCGAGGTCAATCCCACGCGGATCGAGAAGCGCCTAACGAGCGGCTATTGCGATAAAA
>JBDTIQ010000095.1:0-6343 GCA_039936335.1 Chthoniobacterales bacterium | reverse complement strand
CCCAGCCGTTAAAATCGCCGACCACGCTGACGCGCTCCGCGTTCGGCGCCCAGACGGCGAAGTAAACGCCACGATCGCCGCCGATCTCGCGCAGATGCGCGCCAAACTTGTCGTAGAGCCGCTTGTCGTTGCCCTCCGCGAAGAGGTGCAGATCGAGCTCGCCCATGATCGGGCCGTAACTGTAGGGGTCACGCTGCGTTTGCTCCGAGCCGTCGAAGCCGGTCACCTTTACGTAGTAGGAGAAAGCGCTCGTCTCGTTTGGGATCGTCGCCTGGAAGAGACCTTCGACGTGCAGCCGCTCCGCTGGGAAGACCTGCGAGCGATCGTCGGCCCGGAGGATCTCGACGGCCTTCGCGTCCGGCCGGAAAACCCGGATGACCAGATCCTCGCCGGCGCGGTGCGGACCGAGCGCGCGGAAAGGATCGGAATGTGAACCGTGGAGAAGAGCGGCGATTTCGTTCGGGTCGAGCGTGTGGATGGCGAAGGAACTCATGCGTCGCAAACAGACTAACGGCACGAAACGGCATTGCAATTTTGGGCGCGGAATTCCCATTCGTTAGGCAAGAGGAATCCTGGGAGCGAGAGAAACCTGGAGGGCGGAACTCCGCGACGCCAGGCGTGCGGCCACCGACGGCGCGGCCTCCGTGGCACCCGGAGGATTCGCGGAGCTCATCCCCCCAGCCCACACGCGGCGCTTTCGATTTCCCTTGTCCCTGCTCCTGTCCCATAATTGCGCCGATGGAAAAAAATGCTGACGATCCAGCCGAGGCGCTTCTCCATACCTACAGTGTCGGAGGCGGAATTAACTATCTCGCCGCCGCCGCGACCTTGCCTTCGCGACCGGCGATCGATGCCGCCTGCCTGGATTTGCTGAGCCTGCTCTTTCCCGGTTTTCACGGCGCACCGCTGATCGATCCGGGCGATCTGCCCGATGTCACACGCATCAGGATTCGCTCGCTCCGGGCGCGGCTTTTTCCCGAGATGCTCAAAAGTCTCGGGCCCCGATCGAAAGAAGGCGCAGCAGTCACCGGGGAGATTGAGAAAGTCCTCGCCGATTTTCTCGGCCAGCTCGCCCGCGTGCGCGAGATGCTTTGGTCCGATCTCGACGCCGCCTACGAAGGCGATCCTTCGGCCACCAGTTTCGAGGAAGTGATTCTCGCCTATCCGTCACTCGAGGCGATCGCGATCCAGCGGCTCGCCCATATTCTCTATAATCGTAACCTGCCGCTCATCCCGCGCATGATGACCGAATGGGCGCACGGCCGGACCGGGATCGACATTCATCCCGGCGCGCAGATCGGGAGTCACTTCTTTATCGATCACGGGACCGGCGTGGTGATCGGCGAGACCTGCGTGATCGGTTCGCACGTGAAGCTTTACCACGGCGTCACGCTCGGCGCGCGGAGCTTCCAGCGAGACGAGGACGGCAACATCCGCAAAGGCGGCAAGCGCCATCCCAACGTCGAAGAGGGCGTCACGATTTACCCCAACTCCACCGTGCTCGGCGGCCAGACCGTGGTCGGCGCGCGGAGCACGATCGGCGGCAATGTTTTCCTCACGCAAAGTGTGCCGCCGGATTCGCTCGTCTCCTACGAGGCGAATCAACTCCAGGTCGTGCACAACAAGTTGCCGCACGAGGCGCGCGAGCCTAACGAGTGAGAACCTGGGCCACAGATGAACACAGATGAGAAGGGAGGGAACCTTTGAACCCCCGTCTTTCATCTGTGCTTTATCCGTGTTCATCTGTGGCTAAAGACCTCCGATGATCTACCTCGATTACAACGCGACCACGCCGCTTTCCACGCCGGCTTGGGAAGCGATGCGACCTTATCTCGAACGGCACTTCGGAAACCCCTCGAGCGTGCACCGCGCCGGTCGCGAAGCGCGCGCCGCGATCGATAACGCGCGCGACGCACTGGCCGCTTTGCTGCGGATTCGGCCTAACGAACTCATCTTCACGAGCGGCGGCACGGAGGCGAACAACCTCGCGCTCCTCGGACTCGCGCGAAATCGCGCGTCGCACGGAAAGCATCTCATCAGCAATCGCGCGGAACATCACGCCGTCCTGAACACGCTCGAACATCTCGAGGCGCAGGAAGGTTTTGAAGTCACCTGGCTGCAAGTCTCAGGCGCAGGCTTGATCGATCCCGCCGCACTCGCCGAGGCGATCCGGCCGGACACGACGCTCGTCTCCATTATGACGGCAAATAACGAGACCGGCGTGATCCAGCCGATGGCGGAAATCTCCGCCGTCTGTCGCGAGCGCGGAGTGCTTTTTCACAGCGACATGGTGCAGTCGTTCGGCAAGCAGCGGGGCGAAACCGGCTCCCCTCCCGCCGTCATCCCGAGCGAAGCCGAGGGATTCCGCGGAGCTTCCCGGAAACCCTTTGTTGACGGAAGCGAGAGTGTCCCGGAAAACCGACGGGATCCTTCGACTCCGCTGCGCTTCGCTCAGGATAACCTGCTCGTCGAGCTGGTCGATGCCGCCAGCTTCGCCGCTCATAAGTTTTACGGACCAAAGGGCGCGGGCTTCCTTTACCTGCGCGCGGGATTGCCGATCGACCAGATCCAATTCGGCGGCGCGCACGAAGCCCAGCGCCGGCCCGGAACGGAAAACGTCGCCGCGATCGCCGGCATGGCGGCCGCGGCGGAGCTCGTTAGGCAAAATCCTCCGGATGAGTCGGAGCTGCGCGATCAGTTGTGGGCCGGGATCAGCGCGACCTTTCCGGCAGCCCAGCGGAACGGCGTGGGCGCGCCCCGCCTTGCGAACACGCTAAACGTCAGCTTCCCCGGCTACTCATCCGAGACCCTTCTGATGGCGCTCGATCTCGAAGGCATCTGCGCCTCGAGCGGCTCCGCCTGCATGGTCGGCTCGGTCGTCGCCTCGCATGTCTTGCTCGCGATGGGGCTGCCAATGGAGCGGGCCGCTTCGGCCGTGCGCTTCTCGTTAGGCAAAGCAACGACGGAGGCCGAGATCAACGAGACGATCGCGGCGCTCGCGCGGATTTTCACGCGCTTCGCGCTGCGGAAATCCGGCGCGACACCGCCGCAACATGCGCTTGTTTGATCAGCTCGAGTTCTCGCTCGACGCGCCGGTGGCGAAGCCACCTGCCGGTCGCGATCCGCAACTCGAGGCGCGCGCTACCGAATGGTTCGCTGGCCTCGGGGCGGAGTCGCTGGCTGCGCAGGTAAAAGTCGAATGGTCGCACCGGCTGCGGACTGCGGCGGGACGGGCTGATTGCCGGCATCATCTCGTGCTCTTGAATCCGCGCCTTTGCGCGCATGGCGAGGCGGAAGTGGATCGCACCTTGCGGCACGAGCTGGCGCACCTGCTCGCGCATTTTCGCGCTGGCCGGCGGCGCATCGCCCCGCACGGGCCGGAGTGGCGGCGCGCCTGCGCGGCTCTTGGGATTCCAGGGGAATCGCGCTGCCACACACTGCCATTTCCGGTTCGGCGACGGGTGCGACCTTACCTTTACGTTTGTCCACATTGCCGCAGCGGATTCCCTCGCACGCGTCCGCTCAAGCGCACGTCGGCCTGCTTGGCCTGTTGCCGCACGCACAACCGCGGACGCTTCGATCCCCGCTTCAAGCTGCGCCGCCGGAACGCCCCACGGCGTCCCGCTAACCTGTCATCCTGAGCGGAGCGCAACGCAGTCGAAGGACCTCGCAAGCGTTGCTCGACGGCGATCTACCTAACGACGCCAAGCGGACGCTTGCGGGGTCCTTCATCGCGCTGCGCCGATTCAGGATGACAATCGTGAAAGTCGAGCTCGCTCCCAGTTTGTTAGCCGTTAGGCGTCGTCTCCGCTGCTCTCGCCTTTGCCGGCTTTCTGCCCGCGCAGTTTCGCTTCGATGAACAAGTCGATGTCGCCATCCATCACCGCCTGCACGTTGCTCGTCTCGGCGCCGGTGCGGTGATCTTTCACCATCTGATAAGGCTGGAAAACATACGACCGAATCTGACTGCCCCACGCGACATCGCCTTTCTCGCCGTACTGCCGATCGATCTCAGCGCGCTTCTTATCCTGCTCGATTTCGTAAAGCTTGGCCTTCAACATCTTCATCGCCAGCTCCCGATTGCGGCCCTGGCTGCGCTCCGCCTGACACGCGACCACGATGCCAGTCGGCCGATGCACGATCCGCACCGCGGTCTCGACTTTGTTCACGTTCTGCCCGCCTTTGCCGCCGGCCCGGAAGGTGTCGACATCGATGTCCACCGGATTCACCTCGATCGGCGCAGAGTCAGCTATCTCGGGAGTAATATCGACACTCGCGAACGAGGTGTGCCGCCGCTTGTTCGCGTCAAAGGGCGAGATGCGCACGAGCCGATGCACCCCGCGTTCGGTATTTAAGTAGCCGTAGGCGTACTCGCCACTCACAAGCAGCGTGATCGATTTGATCCCGACTTCTTCACCCTGCTGAACATCGATCGTCTGCGCGCTGAAACCGCTCCGTTCGATCCAGCGTTGATACATCCGCAAGAGCATGTCGGCCCAGTCGCACGACTCCGTCCCGCCGGCGCCGGAGTGAATCGTAACGAAGGCATTTGAGCGATCGTTTTCGCCAGAGAGAAACTGCCGGAGCTCGAAGGCTTCCAGTAGCCTAACGATGCGCGCGTGCGCCGCGGCGATCTCCTTTTCGGCGGAAGCCTTCGCCGCGGCGTCGGTCTCTTCAGCGGCGAGTTCCTGGAGCGCGACGAAATCCTCCAGCTCGCGGTCGAGATCAGCCATCGGCGTGAGGAGAGCCTTGATCCGGGAAACTTCCTCGACCTCATTCTGGGCGCGTTCGCGATTCGACCAGAAATCCGCGGCGGCCATCCGCGTCTCGAGCTCACTCAGTTGGGATTGCAGCGCGGGCAGGTCAAAGAAACCTCCGCAGTTCGCCCACGCGGGCGCGGAGCGCTTCGGTCTCGATCGTTTCCGTATCTGTCGCCATCCGGCAAGATAATCGGATGCGGAAAGCTGCCAACTCTCACGCGGAATTTCGCCTAACGAAATCGGAGATGGCCGCCGCGATCCGCTCCTCCACCTCCGTCTGCGTTTCCTGCGCGGCCCGCAGTTGTGCTTTCGTCGCGCCTAACGAGTGGTCGCCGCCTTCCACCACGTGCACGGTTGAAATCGCGGTCATCCGCGAGCGGAGCGGCTCGAGCAGATCGAGCGGGCAGAGCGGATCGCGGGTGCCCTGCACAAAAAGAACCGGCCTGCCTAACGAGAGCAGGACCTGGTCGCGCAACTTCGCGCGATCGCCCATCGCGCAAAGCGGATAGCCAAGGCAGACGACGCCGTTCACTTGTTCCTCGAGCGCGAGATGGCAGCCGATGCGGCCGCCCATGCTTTTGCCGATGAGGAAAACCGGCGTGCCGAGCGCGGCTCTCTCACGCGCCACCGCGAGCGCGGCGCGGTGCGCCGCGATCAATTGCGGCAGACGGTCGGGGCGCCTTCGGCCTTCGCGTTGATAGTCGTAGTCGAAACTTTCGACGTCGCCGATTTCCTGCAACTGCCTCTTCCAGCGCTGCATCCACGGGTGCGAGGAAGGCGCTCCCGCGCCGGGGGCGAAGAGCAAAAGCGGACGTCGCATAACAGGAGGTGGCTGGAGAGGGAATTGAACCCCCGACACGAGGATTTTCAGGCCACGTGGCTGTAGAGGGAAACACCCTCTGATAATGCGTTTGCAGGACGGCTGCATGACATGTAAGTTGAGGAAATGATACGAAATGTCGCAGGAAAGCTCGCGCTGGAAACCTTCCCGTTGACGATCAAAAAAGGTCACGCCTCGGTCAAGATATACGAGGTCAAAGATCGCGAGCGCACCAACTACACCGTCAGCTACATGACCGCAGCGAGCGGGCGGAAGCGCAAGACGTTCGCCAAGCTCGCGCTGGCGAAGGAGGAGGCGGCCAGGATCGCCCAGCATCTTGCCGACGGTGATCTTGAGGCGTTGAAGCTGACCGGGGAAGAACGGCAGCTTTACGTCGCAGCACAGCGCGTCATCGACCATACCGGCATTCCGCTGGACTCTGCCGCTCGTGAGTTTGCGCGCGCCTTCGATATTCTCGGTCACGCCGGGATCGTCGAAGCGGCGCGCTACTACAAGAAGCACGTCGAGATCGGCTTGCCGGTGGTGTCGGTGTCGGAGGCCGTTACGCGGTTCGCTGTAGCGAAGAAAAAAGAGGGACTGAGCAAGCTTTACCTGAAGGACATTCGCTGCCTTCTCGGGCGGTTCGCAGCGGATTTCCAATGCAGCATCGCGACCATTCAGCCGGACGATTTGCGCGCTTATCTCAACGCCATGACGACCGGCCCGGTCTCAAAAAACAATCATCGGCGGATGTTGACCGGGC
>JBDTIQ010000094.1:0-6600 GCA_039936335.1 Chthoniobacterales bacterium | reverse complement strand
CTGACCCTGGTCGAACGCAAGAGCGGCTACGTCCTGATCGGAAAGCTTCGCCGATACGGCCTCATACCTGTTTGATGCGCTAGTTTCCTGGGCATCAAAGGACCTTGGCATCCACGCTGCGCTCGTCACCGGCGGCGGAAACAATCATACCACCTTTGGCAAAACCGATTTCAACCAGATCCTAACCAACTTCTCTCCGCGCTCAAAGCATCGCGACAAGATTCCATCCATGCCGCAGAACGGCGAGGTCGATTTGCTTATCGCTACGGACTGTATCTCCGAGGGCCAGAACCTTCAGGACTGCGATTACCTCATCAATTACGACATCCACTGGAACCCCGTCCGCATCATTCAGCGGTTCGGGCGAATCGACCGCATTGGCAGCGTCAACAACGCGGTTCAGTTGGTCAATTTCTGGCCCACGCAGGATCTAGAAAAATATGTGAACCTGAAGAACCGCGTCGAAGCACGCATGGCTCTCGTCGAGATCGCCGCGACGTTCGAGGACAACATTCTCAACACCGACGAACTGGAGGAACTTGTCCAGAGCGATTTGAAATATCGCGATAAGCAGCTTCTGCGACTGAAGGAAGAGATTCTCGATCTCGAAGACTTCAACGAAACCGTCGCGCTCAACGAGTTCACCCTCGACGACTTCCGCATCGAGCTAAGTAAATACATCGAGAGCAATCGCGTAGCGTTACGCGATGCGCCGCTCGGCCTTTATGCTGTCGTCCCGGCTCCCGCTGATCAGTCAGTCATCGCGCCAGGCGTCATCTTCTGTCTCAAACAAACTGTTGCCGCGGCCGAGAAGACCGAGGCAGTGAATCCGCTTCAGCCGTACTATCTCGTTTACGTCCGCGAAGATAAGACGGTGCGCTTTGGCTTCGCCCAGCCCAAGCAAATCCTGGAAATGTATCGCCTGCTCTGCGCCGAGAAGACTCTCCCTCACGACGCGCTTTGCCAGACATTCGATGCTGAAACGAAAAGTGGAACGGACATGGCAAAACACAATGCCCTTCTCGATGCTGCTGTTCAGTCGATCGCCCGAACATTCCAGCGTCGTGTCGCCACAGGCGTCACCGCCAATCGAGAGTTCGTCATTCCGCGAGAACCTGAACAGCCTTTGGAGCCTTCACAATTCGATTTAGTGACGTGGCTCGTCATATCGTAGGTGAGCGATGAGTGAAAATGTTGATCATCGCAGCGAGATCGCTACTGCACTCGCTGGCTTCGAAAAATCGTCGCTGTCCGACGCGGCACGCCATTTGTTCGAAGTTCTTGGTTACCGTTCCGACCGAACTCTTCCGATCCAAAACGTCGCGGAGTTTATTGACGCATTCGATCCGCAGAATCGCGTCAATGCCACCGAGCGTTCTGCCCTCGACCGTCTGACTTCGCTCCGTTTCCTCTTTCAGCTGACAGACACTGAACTGACCTCCCAGAGCGATCTTCTCTCGGATAGCGGGACAGTGGAAAATACTCGGATTCATTCCTACCTGTTTTTCGCCGCTGAATTGCCCCCAGGCCAATACATCCGCACCGTGCTCTCGACCCTCGTGCGGGCAATCAACAAGCCGCTGCTCATGCCGGCGCTGATCCTCATTCGGCACGGCGCGACCATCTCCATCGGCATCATTCATCGCCGCCTCCACAAGCGCGACCAGGCGAAGGATGTCCTCGAAAAAGTCACCCTCATCAAGGATATCGACTTTGCCGACCCAATCCGCGCACACCTCGAAATCCTCAACGATTTCGTTCTCGATGATCTCGACGCCGCCTTCGGCACTTCCAACTTCGTCGCGCTTCACAACGCGTGGCAGAAGCGCCTCGGCTCCTACGCGCTTTCAAAAGACTTCTACCGCGAGATCGCCGACTGGTATTTCTGGGCACATCACCAAGTGGACGACGGCACCATCAAGCTGCCGCGGCACTGCGACACCGAGGAAGAGAAATCACTCTTCCTCATTCGCTTGCTAACGCGTGTCATCTTTTGCTGGTTCCTCGTCGAAAAGCGGCTGCTCCCGCCCGATATCTTCCGACGAAAGCACCTCGAAAAGCTGCTGGGCGACTTCTCGAAAGGCGCGCATAGCTACTATCAAGCCGTCCTGCAAAACCTCTTCTTCGGCACGCTCAATATGCCGATCGAGCAGCGCGGCTTTCGCGAGAAAAAGAAAGACAACGAGCGTTACGACAAGAATCGCGGAATCACGAACCTGTGGCGTTATGGCTTGCTCTTCCGCGACTACGACAAAGCGAAAGATTTCTCGCCCGCATGGGTAGCTCTCGCCGCCAGAGTCCCTTTCCTCAATGGCGGCCTCTTTGATTGCCTCGACGACAAGACTGGCAGAAAGCCCGACAACTCGATCCTCGACGGCTTCTCCGACAATCCGAATGAGTCCTGTCATCTGCCCAATGACCTCTTCTTCGGCGCGGAGCGCACCGTCGATCTCTCGAAGGACTACGGCGAGGAAGACAAGCGCACCGCCCGCTCGAAGCGCGCCAAGGTCCGCGGCCTCATCGAAATCCTCGCCCGCTACAAATTCACGATCGAGGAAAACACCCCGCTGGAAGAGGAAATCGCCCTCGATCCCGAGCTGCTCGGCAAAGTCTTCGAGAACCTCCTCGCCTCCTACAACGAAGACACCCGCACAACCGCGCGCAGGGCCCTCGGCGCCTTCTACACCCCGCGCGAGATCGTCAGCTACATGGTGGATGAAGCCCTGCGCTCCTATCTTTCCACCCAGGTTCCCGCCGTCCCGGAGAAGGCCCTGCGCGAACTCTTCTCGGCCAAAGCCACGCCGCCCGAGATCAAGCCCGCCCAGCGCGAGGCGCTCGTCGCCGCCATTGGTCGAGTGAAAATCCTCGACCCTGCCTGCGGCTCCGGCGCCTTCCCGATGGGCGCGCTCCACCGCCTCGTGGACCTGCTCCAGAAGCTCGACCCGAACAACGAAAGCTGGAAACGCGACCGCCTCACCGAGGCGCGCCGCTACCGCGAGCTGCTGGATGAAGCCGGCGCGGACAAGGAAGAGATCGCCGATTGCGACAGCCGCATCGCCGATATCGAAAAATCCTTCAACACCCGTTTCCACGCGCTCGACTTTGCGCGCAAGCTCTACCTCATCGAGAATTGCATCTACGGCGTGGACATCCAGCCTATCGCCACGCAGATCGCGAAACTTCGATTCTTTATTTCGCTTATCGTCGATCAAAAGGTGGACGCCACCGCGCCGAATCTCGGCGTGCGGCCGCTTCCGAATCTCGAAACTCGGGTCGTCGCTGCTGACAGCCTAATTCCGATTGAAAGGGAGGCGGGTGGTAACACCACCGACCTTTTCTCTGCTGATATTAACCGACTGCGCGACGATCTGGCGCGTATCCGCCATGAGCATTTCAACGCTCGCGACCCTCGCAAAAAAGCCGCATGGCGCGAGGCTGACGCCGCTAAGCGTCAAGAACTTGCCAATCTTTTGAAGTTCGAGCAAGGGCTGCCGAAAGACGCCGCCAAGAAACTCGCTGAATGGGATCCTTATGACCAAAACGATTACGCGCCATTTTTTGATCCCGAGTGGATGTTTGGACTCCGGAAGGCACACGCGGCACCAGACTTCGGCGATGACCGGAGGTTCGACATCGCTATCTCAAACCCGCCTTATCGAAAAGAGAGGGACAGCAAAGCTCTGTTCGACAGAATTGCCGCTACTCAGTGGGGCTCTCGATACAAGGAGGGCAAAATGGACATGTGGTTCCACTTCATGCATCGCGCTATTGACCTAGTTCGAAACCAAGGAACTATCGTATTCATTACTTCCCGCTACTGGATCGAAAGTTCTGGTGCTAAGAAACTGATCCATCGCATGGCTGCGGAAGTGATGCCGATTGACGTTATCGACATAGGTAAACTTACTGTCTTCGATAACGTTGCTGGCCATCACATGGTGCACTCTTATTGTCGTGGGTGCTCGGCCAGAAAGATCACAGTCAAGCGACTGGTTGATGATCTTTCGGGCCTAAATTCAACGAAGTCAGGACCCGCTGTCGAGGTCTTCGCACGTAACAGCGCGGATCTATTCGCAGAGGACGGGCGTGTTCGCCTCTATGCTGCGAGGCTTGACCTTTCTCCGAACCCGCGGTTAGGCGAAACCTACCTAGTTTCACAAGGAGTCGTTCAAAACCCAGATAAGGTTAACAGAAAGAATGCGGAGCGCTTCGATTTGCCGACAGGCGCCGGTGTTTTCGTACTTTCCGCGTTTGAACTCGATTCGTTGGGGCTTTCGCGAGCAGAACTGGAGTTCGTGAAGCCATTTTTGATGAGGCGGATGTTCGCCGTTTCTACGTGATGCCGCCCTCGGCCCGATTGCTCTACCTAACAAAAAAGAATTGCACGTCTCTGGGCAAGTTCCCGCATCTCAGAGAACACTTAGAACAATTCAGAGCGATAATGGAGGAGCGGAGGGAAACCAAAAATGGCACGATCGAGTGGTTTCACCTTCATTGGCCGCGCAATCCGAACCTGTTCGAAGGTCACCACCTACTTTTCCCGTCTATGTTCACCCGGCCAACCGCGGCGGCGGTTGAAGGGCCTGCATACGTCGGAATCGGATCTAACGTGGTTATTGGAAATTCTGTGAAGGCAGACGTTGGGTTTTTAGCATGCCTGCTGAACTCGAATCTCTCCACATTCTGGTGGTCGGAGAACGCGAAACAGCGAGGGGCAGGATACGACGTCGGCGTTGATCGGTTGCGCAACTTTCCGCTGCCACTGGGAACAACAACCGACCGATCAAGTCAGATCACAAAGTCAGTCGCGACAGTTGTTGGGTATATCTCCGACCAAAGCGAACGAAGAACCGCAGACCAAAAGACTCGGGACCCGCTAATGCTCGCCTACTTCGAGCAAATCCTGAACGGGTTGGTGTATGAACTGTACTTCCCAGATGAGGTGCATGGAGCCGGCCTGCCACTTTTCGACTTGGTCGAGGCGGCGAACCCGCCTGCCCTGGACGCCATCCCCGAACCGCAACGCCTCCCGCGCCTGCGCCAGCTTTTCGAGACCCTGCACGACGGCACCCATCCCCTCAAAATCGCCCTGCAAAAGCTCCAAACCCTCGACACCATCCGCATCATCGAGGGCAAGGCATGAGTCCCGCGAATTCACGGCCGGAGACTTTACTCGGCTCATCTTCGCACGCGCGGTATGGCTCGTCGCGGCCGCAGGCGTGAAGATTACCAAGATCAGCATCCAGAACTTCCGAGCTTACGAGGAACCATTCGTCCTCGATCTGGAAGATGGGAAGAATCTGCTGCTTCACGGCGAGAATGGCGCGGGCAAATCATCGCTCTACTTCGCCTTGCGCCGCTTCTTCGAGGAACGCGGCGGGTTGATCGCCGACCACCGCAACCATTTCGCGGACTCCTCTCGCGGCTCATTTGTCCGGCTGCACCTCAAGGGTCCCGACTCGACCGGAGTCGAATACGACAATGACGTCCACTGGGACGATCCAGACGGCCATCCTCTTACAGTGCCGAAAGACCCAGGCACCGCGCCTATCACGAAAGAATTGCGTGCGCTCCTAGTCGATGCCGCACGCCGGTCTGGATTCTTAGACTATCGAGCGTTGCTCAAGACTAACCTCCTGGCCAAACCCATTCCGAGGACAAGCCGCAATTTTGAAATTCACAGTCTTATCTACGGTGCCGATCGCGATGGAATGGAAGCGCAGCTTTTCGATGTGGTGACATGGGTCATTCTGGACGGCGTTCCCGTTACCACCGCCGGGGGCGGCGAAGCCACAATCGGAAACTTAATGCGTGACGTCTGGCGAACACGGCCGACGGATCGCTACAAGAAGACGTTGCGTCGGGCCGAGCGAGCTACGACGGCATTCAATCAAGCATTTGCTGTGATCCTTCCTGAACTCGAGAAGAAGGTGCCGGAGTTCCTCGATTACTTCGGCAAACATGATCTGACGGCGAAGTTCGCGCCGGTCTCGATCCAGTGGGACAAGAGGACGTTATCTCATTGCACCCGGCGCCTCTGCCTGCGGATCTCGACGGAGCGCGAGTTGAAAGAGCGGACCGGCGCGATCCTTGATTAACCTGAAGGGGGTCGCTTGAAAAAGAATGCGAGAACCGTGAAAAGCAGGCTTGACGCTTTGGCGCGGCGGTTGTTTAACAGAGGCGAAAGCACACGCTGGCAGCGTCGTCCGAATAGTTTGGCGAGCGAAACCCCAGCGGATCGCCACCTACTCGATATGAAAACGAACCGCCTGTCAGGTCAGTTCCGAGACTTATATCCGTTAGGCAGAAGGAGCCGCCGCCCTCTTTGGCTCTGCCTCATCCTCGGCGCCGTGGCGCTGGCGCCGGCCGCCGGCGCCGCCACCACCCTGAAGCAGGCGCGCGTGAGCCAGGTGGTGAAGGACGTGAATCTTCTCCCGAACCAAGCCGCACCGCACCCGGCAAGGGTGAGTGATGAGGTGCGCGACGGGACGGCCGTGCGCACCGGGACTGAGTCGCGCGCGGAGTTGACTTTCACCGATCAAACGCTCGCTCGGCTTGGGGCCAACACGATTTTTAGTTTCAACGAAGGCACCCGCAACC
>JBDTIQ010000093.1:0-18043 GCA_039936335.1 Chthoniobacterales bacterium | reverse complement strand
GCAGGCAATCGCGATGCCGCGCGTTGATCGCGACCGCGCTTCCGCCTTCCCATTTCTGCTCGCCAACTTTCTCCAGAATCGCCTCCTCCAAACCAGCCAGCCCGTTCTCCGTCGTGCAGGAAATCCGCAACGCATCACAGCTTTTCCAGTCCGCATGCTCCGGCAGGTCGCTCTTATTCAACAACAGCAACTCTGCAATCTCTGCGCCCTCTGCGGTAAATTCTTCCGGTCGCGGCTCACCCGCATCGACGAGGTGCAACAAGAGATCCGCACTCGCGAGCGATCGCTCCGTGCGCGCCATGCCTTCCTGCTCGATCGCGTCCGCGCTGGCGCGCAAACCGGCTGTGTCCGTGAGGCGCAGCGCGATCCCGCGCAGGTTCACAACTTCTTCAATCGTGTCCCGCGTCGTCCCCGGAATCTCGCTCACGATCGCGCGCGGGAACCCCAGCAACCGATTGAGCAGGCTCGATTTCCCCGCGTTCGTCGCGCCGTAAATCACGACGCGCACGCCTTCGCGAAAGATGCGGCCTTGGTCCGCCGTCGCGAGAAGATCGCTGATCTTTCCGCGGATTTTTTCGAGGCGCGTCCAGAACGCTTCGCCCACATCCGGTTCGATATCTTCGTCGGGAAAATCGATGTAAGCCTCGAGATTCGCGACCAACGCGATGAGATCTTCGCGTAGTTGCGAGACGCGTTCGCCGAGCCGGCCTTCGAGCTGCTCGGCCGCGGAGCGGAGCGCGAGATCAGTCTGTGCGCGGATCAGGTCGATGACCGCTTCAGCCTGCGTGAGATCGAGCTTTCCATTCAGAAACGCGCGCTCGGTAAACTCACCACCACGCGCCGCGCGAGCACCGGCCTGCAGACAAGTTTCCCAGACGCGCGCGGTCACGAGCACACCTCCGTGGCAACTTATTTCCACGACGTCTTCGCCCGTGTAGCTGGCTGGCGCGCGATGGACCGAGAGCATCACCTGATCGATCACGCGCTCGCCCTCGACGATTTCGCCAAACTGCTGGACGTGCGAAGCCATCTCCGACGGCTTCTGTTTCCCGCGAAAAATCCGATCGGCAATCGCCACGGCTTCCGTCCCCGCAAGCCTAACGAGCGCGATCGCGCCTTCGCCCGGCGGTGTGGAGACGGCCGCGATGGTGTCGTGAGACCAGATCGGGTTCAAAGCTCCTGCGCCAGCCGGAGTTGATCGAAGCGCCGGAAGTCTTCGAGATTGAGGGTTGCGAGGAATGCGTCCCTGCGAATCGCGTGCGCCGCGATCATGCAATCGGTATGACTGCGCGAGCGGCGTCCCGTGGTGTTGAACAGTTCGCTCGCCAACTCCGCATCAGCCATGGTGAACGGCTCAATTCCTCTGAGCATGTGGCGCGTGGACGCCTTTTCGTCGTCATCGAGTGGTCCACAGAGATATTCGGACCAGGCGACGGAACTCGTTTGCACGATGATTCCGCGGCCCAGCCAATCCTCTAGTTCCCGGCTTACCGGCGTTTGTCGCTGGGCGGCCGCGATCAGGTAGTTCGCGTCAAGCTCGACCAGGTTGGTTACGTCAGCGGCGGCCATCCCGGATCGTTCGCTGCCACTCGTCGAAATCCACGTTCCTCTCCGCGAGGCTCTTTTGGAGCGCGTGCAGTGCGGCGATTCTTTCTTCCGGGGTCGGAGTTTTTCCAAGCTCCACCGCCTGTTGCACAGCGCGCTGTAGCGCTTCCTGCTGCGATACCTGCCACTGCTGCGCGAGCTGGTTCAGAGTGGCCACGGTTGACTCATCGAGCGAATAGCTGGCAGCTGCTGACGGCATTCTATACTGGAACCACGCCGCATTCGGCTGTCAATCAGCCAGCACCTCGCGAAGCGCGACGATGCACTTGCGGTTTTGCTCCATCGTGCCGACGGAAATCCGGATCCACTCCGGCAGTTTGTAGCCTTTCAGCGCGCGAACGATGACGCCTTTTTTGAGCATCTTCTCGAAGACCGCCTTGCCGTCGCCGACGTGGACAAGGACGAAATTCGCGACACTCGGGACGTAGCGCAGTTGCATCGCGGCGAATTCACCCTCGAGAAACTTGCGGCCTTCGTCGGTCAGTTGCTTCGTCGCGCGCTGATGCTCTTCGTCGGCGAGGCTCGCGATCGCGCCGGCCTGCACCACGCCGTTCACATTGAACGGCTCGCGGGTTTTTTGCAGGACGCGGATGAATTCCGGGTGCGCAATGCCGTAGCCGAGGCGCAGGCTCGCGAGGCCATGGATCTTCGAAAAAGTCCGCAGCACGATGACGTTGCGCCCCTGCCTAACGAGCTTCAGCGTGTCGGGCGGATGGTCGAGATATTCGTTGTAAGCTTCGTCGAAAACGACCACGACGTGCTTCGGCACCCGTTCCACGAAGCGGTCGATTTCGTCCTGCCTAACGAGCGTGCCGGTCGGGTTATTCGGGTTCGCGATGAACACGAGACGCGTCTCCGGCGTGATCGCTTCCAACAAGGCATCGAGATCGAAACGAAAATCGCGGTCCGGGACCTCGATCGTCTCGGCGCCGAAAAGTGCGGTCTGGAGGCGATAGGCGATGAAGGCGTTTTCCGAAGTTGCGCTGGCGAGCCCCGGCCGCAGAAAGGCGTGCCCGATGAACTCAATGAGTTCGTTTGAGCCGTTGCCAAGAATGATGTTTGCCCGCTCGACACCGAGCTTCGCCGCGAGCGCCTCCCGCAGGTAAAAGCCGCCGCCATCAGGATAAAGATTCGCGTGCGCGAGCGCGTCTTGCATTGCCTCCACAGCGCGCGGCGACGGACCGAGCGGGTTCTCGTTCGAGGCCAGTTTGACGATTTCCTCCGGCCGCAAACCGGACTCGCGCGCGGTCTCCTCGATAGGCTTTCCCGGTTCGTAAAGGGCGAGGTCGCGCAGGTGCGGGTTGGCGAGATCCCAGATGGACGTCATGCGCGGAACTGAACCACAGCCCTCGCAGAGTTCACCGGATTTCGGCGCCGAATTTCATAAAAATCGCTGGGCAGCCGCGCGGGCGCAGTCGTTAGTCGTGCGATATGAACACGCTATTGGCTCTCGCCGCTACGCCCTGGTATCACATCACGCTCACACCGTGGAAGATTGTCGGACTCACGGGAAGCGTCATCTTCGGGCTCCGTTTTCTCATTCAATGGATCGCCTCGGAGCGCGCGCGAAAGAGCGTGATTCCGATCGGCTTTTGGGAATGCAGCGCGCTCGGGTCGATTCTAACGCTGAGCTATTTCTGGCTCTACCGGCACGATTCCGTCGGCATCATACAAACGGCCTTGCCGTTGCCCATCTACCTGCGCAATTTGTACTTCCGCTGGACGCATCACCATGCGCAACATCCAGGGAACGAACCGCGGCCGCCGGAGTAATTCCCACAGCCTTCGAGGACAAAATTTATGAGCGCCGAAGACCAGATTATTTATCTTGATAACAACTCCAGCACCCGGATCGACCCGGAAGTGCTGCAGGAAATGATGCCGTTCCTGACCGAGCGCTACGGGAATCCCTCAGGCTCGCATCGCTTCGGAGCGCAGGTGAAAGACGCGACCAAGCTGGCGCACGAACGCATGGCGGCGCTGCTCGGTTGCGAGCCGGGCGAGATCGTTTTCACGAGCTGTGGAACCGAATCGGACAACACCGCGCTCCATTCCGCGCTCCAGATGACGCCGGCCCGGCGCCACATCGTCACGACGTCCGTCGAGCACAACGCGGTCCTGAATTATTGCCAGACCGCCGCGAAACATGGCTGTGATGTGACGATCGTCGAGGTCGATGAAGGAGGTCATCTCGACGTGGCGGACATCGAGCGCGCGATCCGTCCGGATACCGCCGTCGTGTCGGTCATGTGGGCGAATAACGAAACCGGCGTGATTTTCCCGCTCGAAGAAATCTCCGCGATCTGCCGCGAGAAGGGCGTCGTCTTCCATACCGACGCAGTCCAAGCGGTTGGGAAAATGAAGATCAATCTGGCGGAGCAGAGCTTTCAGTTTCTCGCGCTCTCCGGGCACAAGTTGCACGCGGCGAAAGGCGTCGGCGCGCTCTACGTGAATCGGAATTCGAAGTTCCATCCGCTTGTCATTGGCGGTCCGCAGGAAGGTGGCCGCCGCGCCGGTACGGATAACGTCGCGTCGATCGTCGGGCTCGGGAAAGCGGCGGAAATAGCTGGCTCAACGCTCGACGAGGAGAACACGCGGGTGCGCGCGTTGCGCGATCGTTTTGAAACTGAGATGGGTGCGCAACTCGAGGATGTGGTCATCAACGGTGACGCCGAGAATCGCCTGCCGAACACGTCGAACCTCGCGTTCCTCGGCGTCGATGCGCAGGCCATCCTAATCAAGCTCGATCAGGCGGGGATTTGTTGCTCGTTAGGCTCTTCCTGCACGACCGGGGCGGTCGAGCCGTCGCACGTCCTGCGCGCGATGCACATGACGAACGAACGTGCGCGAAGCTCGCTCCGGTTCTCCTTCGGCCGCTATAACACCGAAGCCGAACTCGATCGCGTGCTTGAGGTTCTGCCCCATGTTATCCGCAAACTGCGGCAGCTCTCACCGGCTTAGCTGCGAGATTTCGGGGTAGCGCGCGCGTCTCGCGTGCTGGTTTTCGCGTCCCGCGAAAACTATCTTCCATGATGGAGAAAGATCTTCGGAGGACGCCGGAATCCGCGCGCAAAGTCCGTCGCGGCGAGACGCCGCGACCAGCACGCGAGACGCGCGCGCTACCCGGAAAGAAGAGCTTCCGCACTTTCCACTTCGATCCTGCACCTCCCCTTACACCTTCTCCCTGAAGGAGAAGTGCAGGTGTAGGTTTGGGATCAACGTAGGAGAGCGACCTCTCCTAACGAGAAGGCTCGTAGTCGCCCGGTTGCGCGCCGCCCTGCTGCTGCGGCGCCGGCGCATCGGAGTGCGGTTGCGCTTGTTGCTGTTCGCCGCCGACGCCGCCTCGCTCTCCGCCGCCTTCACGAGGGCCGCGATCTTCCCGGCGAGGTCCGCGTCCGCCGCGGCCCCCATCACCACCACGACGATCGCCGCGGTCTCCCCGATCGCGCCGCGGGCCGCGATCTTCGCGGTTTCCGTAGCCGCCTCCGCCACCACCGCTGCCTTCGACCGATTCACCTGTCGTCGGCGCGCCGGTTTCGATTTCGCCGCGCTCTTTCAGAGCCGCTCTGCGCGAAAGTTTCACCCGGCCCTTGTCATCGATGCCGATGCATTTCACCCAGATCATGTCGCCGATCTTGACGATGTCTTCGGTGCGATTGACCCGGAAATCGGCCAGCTCGGAGATGTGCACGAGGCCATCTTTGCCCGGGAACACTTCGACGAATGCGCCGAACTCTTTGATCGAGACGACGTGGCCGTGATACATCGAATCGATCTCGATTTCCTTCGTCATGCCGCCGATGATTTCCTTCGCGCGAGCCATCGATTCGCCGCTCGTCGCGTAGATGTGCACGGAGCCGTCGTCTTCGATGTTAATCTCCGCGCCGGTCTCGGCGACGATGCCTTTGATCGTCTTGCCGCCTGGTCCGATGAGTGCGCCGATTTTCTCGGGGTTAATCTTGAGGGTCTCAATGCGCGGCGCGTATTTGCTGAGCGACTCGCGCGGTTTGTCGAGCGTTTCGGCCATGATGGCGAGGATCTTAGTGCGCGCATCTTTCGCGCGGTAGATCGCTTCGCCGAGGATTTTGTGGCTCACACCGGGAAGTTTCAGATCGAGCTGGAAACCGGTGACGCCGTCTTTGGTTCCGCAAAGTTTGAAGTCCATGTCACCGAAATGATCTTCGGAACCGATGATGTCGGTGAGCAGGTTGTAGCGCTTTAAGTTGCCGCTCTCGTCGCTTTCCGTGACGAGACCGACGGAAATGCCGGCGACCGGTGTCTTGATCGGAACACCTGCGTCCATCAACGCGAGCATGCCGGAGCAAACACTCGCCATCGAAGTCGAGCCGTTCGATTCCATCACTTCGCTCACGATGCGGATTGCGTAGCGGAAGTCTTCCTGGCTCGGGACAACCGGCTCGACAGAACGTTCCGCCAGCGCGCCGTGACCGATCTCGCGGCGGCTCGCGCCACCGAAGCGGCCGGTCTCGCCCACGCTGAAGGGCGGGAAGTTATAATGGAGCAGGAAACGCTTCGAGGTTTCGCCACCACCGTAGGCGTCGATGTTTTGCGCTTCTTCGATCGGCGCGAGCGTGGCCAGCGCCATCGCCTGGGTTTCGCCGCGCTGGAAAATCGCGGAACCGTGAGCGCGCGGGAGCACACCGACTTCGCAAGTGATCTGGCGGAGATCGTCATAGCCGCGGCCATCGACGCGCTTTTGCTTGTCGAGGATGTTGCTGCGGAATGACTTCTTCTGGACGTAATCGAACGCTTGGTTGATCGCGAACTTGTCCGAGTCGGGGAATTTCTCGAGCACCGCGGTTTTCACTTCGTCGCGTAATCCGCCGACCGCTTTGCTGCGGGCGACTTTGCCTTCCGTGTAAAGAGCGGCCTCGATCCGGTCCCCGGCGATGCGGTCGGCGATCTCAAGGATCTCCGGCTTCACTTCCATGAGCGGCATCCCGCGTTTCGGCTTGCCGACGAGAGCGGCGAGCTCCTTCTGCGCGCGGATCATTTCTTGCGCGTGGCCGTGAGCGAACTCGAGCGACTTCACAAACTCATCCTCGGGCAGTTCGTCGGCCGCGCCTTCGATCATGATGACGTCGTTCTCGGTCCCGACGTAAACAAGATCGAGATCGCTCATCTCGCGCTCTTCGTGCGTCGGGTTCGCGATAAACTCGCCGTTGACGCGACCAACGCGGACGGCGCCGATTGGGCCGTTGAACGGAATGTCGGAAACGGTGAGCGCGGCGGAGGCGCCGTTGATCGCGAGAATATCGGGATCATTAACGCCATCTGCACTGAGCAGGATCGAGATGATCTGCGTGTCGTAGAGGTAACCGGCCGGGAACAACGGCCGCAGCGGCCGATCGGTCATGCGCGAAGTGAGCGTTTCTTTTTCGCTCGGGCGCCCTTCGCGTTTGAAATAACCGCCCGGGAACTTGCCAACCGCCGCGGCTTTTTCACGGTAATCGACGGTGAGCGGGAACCAGTCCTGCCCTTCTTTCATGCTGGTGGCCGAAACGGCGCTGGTCAGGACGATGGTTTCGCCGCAGGAGACGATGACGGCGCCGTCGGCGAGCTTGGCGATCTTGCCGGTTTCGATGGTGATCTGGGTGGACCCGATTTGGGCCGTGACTTTGTTTTGCATATGGATTTCTAGCGATGCGAAATCCAAGCCGGTCACCCTGATTGTAGGTTTTAACCTCGTGCCGCGACGGGGCTAAAACCTAAACTCAAGGTGCACGATCGGCTCGGATCGCGGGTTGGTTTTGGTTTAATCGAATGGCTCGAGCGAGACGCGCGAAACGCGAGCCGAGGCCAGAGATCGAAACGAGGTGCGGGTTATTTCCGCAGGTTGAGTTTCTGGATCACGCTCTTGTAGCGATCGTTTTTCGATCGGCTGAGGTAATCGAGAAGGCTCCGGCGCGTGGCGACCATTTTGAGGAGGCCGCGGCGCGAGGAGTGATCCTTGGCGTGACTCTTGAGGTGTTCCGTGAGCTGCGCGATCCGGCGGGTCAGGAGCGCCACCTGGACGTCCGCGCTGCCGGTATCTTTATCGTGGAGCTGGAACTCCTTCATGTCTTTCGTGTCACTGCTTTCTGCCATAAACGAGCGGCCAGTGTAGATGAACTTCCCGCTTTCGCAAGTCCCGAGGGCTCCGTGAAAATCCGGCCGGATTTTCGACCACTTCCTTGCTCCTCTGTCTCGCGCCCGTTGACAGAAATCGTGAAGTTGCCAAGAATCGGTGATGCAAAAGACCTGCACCGGCCTGTTGGCACTCGCTTTCATCACGCTTTTCTGGTCTGGCTGCGCGACGCCCGAGACGACGACCACCACTACAACGACGACAACGACCCAAAAAACTCGGGCGCAATGGCATCCCGCGCCGCACCAGACCGGGTCGAACTTTTAGTCACCAACGTGGAAGTGCCCGCAGCGGCGAAATTCCCGCCTTAGTGGCGGCTACATCCGCCCGCGGCGCTGATAAAAGCGATACCGCTCGATGATTGACTCCACGTATTTTTTCGTCCCAGGGAAATCGATGTTGCGCTGAAAATCGCGCGCGGAAATCCGCTGTTTCCCGTCGCCGCCCGCCCAGCGCTGCGCCCGGCTGGCTCCCGCGTTGTATTCCGCGAGCGCAAACGGCGTCGGATCTTTCTGCTTCTGCCAGTGCAACATCGCGCGCCGCAGATACCACGAGCCAGCCTCGAGGTTCGTCTTCGGATCGAACAATTCCTCCACGTGAAAGTTATCGATCTTCTTGTCCGTCGCCCATTCCTGCGCGGCGATTTCGCTCACCTGCATGAGCCCGCGCTCGCCCGCCGCGCCGAACTTTTTCGGATCAAACCGGCTTTCGCGCCAGACGACCGCCTTCACCAGCATCGGGTCGAGCTCGTTAGGCGCAGCGACCGCGCGGATGAGCTGATCGTATTGCGCGAAACGCGCCGGGCTGACCCATTCGTAGATCGTGTAAAACGGATCGCCCGAACGCCAGGCGACCGCCGCGATGCCGGCTGCCGCCGCGAGCAGCAGACAGATGATCAGCTTGAACAAAAACCGGATCATGGTTCGTTAGGTTGCGGTTCGCCGCTGGATAAGTCTGGCCGGGAAGCGGAAAGTCACGGCCAGAAGCAATTCACGCATCCCTTGGCTGAGCAATTAAATTCCACCAAATTCGTCCGCGTCGTGATCGACCGCTCCATCCGGCGCGAGCTCGACTACGCCGTGCCCGACGCGCTCGCCGGGAAAGTAGTCGTCGGCTCTCGCGTGCGCGTGCCTTTTCGCGATAAGAAGTTGCTCGCCACCGTCGTCGCGACTCTCGAGGAGAGTCCGGCCAGCGGGATCAAGCCGATCGAGGCACTCTTAGGGGAAAAGCCGGTCATGAGCGCGAGCCTGATCGAACTCGCACGCTGGATGGCTACTTACTACTGCTGTCCGATCGAGACCGTGATGCGAAGTTTACTCCCGCAAGTCATCCGCAAAGCCGAGGTCGGGTGGAAGAAACAACTCTTCGTCCAGCTAACGCGCGCGCCCACCGCAGAGGAGTTGGAGAAACTCCAGAGGCGCGCGCCGCGCCAGGCCGAGTTGCTGGAAGCGATCACGCAATTAATTAAACCAACGCCCGCCGCCGATGTCCTGCGCGATACCTCGCTCGATAACTCCACCCTCCGCGCGCTGGTAAAACGCGGCTTCGTCGAACTGCGCGAGGAAGCCGTCGCACGCGACCCGCACGGGACCGAGCAGTTCCTCGCTGACGCCGACCTCGTGATGAACGACGAGCAACTTGCAGCGCTGAAGTCGATCGAATCCGCGCTCGAAAATCCTGAGGCGCACCCGCCGATTTTACTCCACGGCGTCACCGGCAGCGGTAAGACGGAAGTTTACCTGCAAGCCATCCGCGCCACCCTGGCCCAAGGTAAAACGGCGATCGTGTTAGTCCCGGAAATCTCACTTACTCCGCAGACGGTCGAACGCTTCAAGAGCCGCTTCGCCGACTACGGCCTGCGGAGCTGGGGCGAGCCGAGTAGCACAGGCATCTTGCCTGTGGGGCCAACGGGCGTCTCGCCCGGTGAATCAGCGCCTCCGGGCGAGACGCCCGGGATCCCCACAGGCAAGATGCCTGTGCTACGAGAGCAGCCCGTGCCCTCGTCCGGCATCGTCGCGGTGCTGCACAGCCATCTTTCCGAAGGCGAGCGGCACGATGAATGGCACAAACTTCATTCCGGCCGCGCCCGGATCGTGATCGGCGCGCGCAGCGCCGTCTTCGCACCGCTCGATAACCTGGGACTGATCGTTGTCGATGAAGAACATGAGAACTCTTATAAACAAGAGGAAGCCCCACGCTACCACGCGCGCGATGTTGCCGTCGTAAGAGGGAAAATCGAGAAGTGCGTCGTCCTGCTTGGCACCGCGACGCCTTCGCTGGAGAGCTACTCAAACGCGACCCGCGGCAAGTATATTCTCAGCGAACTCACTCAGCGAGTCGATCAATGCCAGATGCCGCTCATTCGCGTTGTCGATTTGCGCCAAGAACGCCGCAAGGAGAAAGCAGCGCCGATTCTCTCGGAGAAGTTACGCGCGGCCATCACCGACCGGCTTGCGAAGAAAGAACAAACGATCCTGTTTCTCAACCGGCGCGGTTTTTCGACTTCGTTATTGTGCAGTCACTGCGGCAAAGCTCGTGAGTGCCCTAACTGTAGCGTCGCTCTGACCTTCCATCGCAGTAACTCACGGCTAAGCTGCCATCTCTGCGGCCACAGCGCGGCCGTGCCGAAGCGTTGCCCGGAATGCGGTGAAGACGCGCTCATCTACGCCGGCTTTGGCACGGAAAAGGTCGAAGCCACCGTCAGTGCCATCTTTCCCTCGGCGGTGGTGAAACGGATGGACGCTGACTCGATGACGCGGAAGGATGCCTACCGCGAAGCCCTTCATGCTTTCCGCGCCGGCAAGATTGACATTCTGGTCGGCACCCAGATGATCGCGAAAGGCCTGCACTTCCCGAATGTTACTCTCGTAGGAATCATCAACGCCGACCTGGCGCTACACCTGCCCGATTTCCGAGCCGGCGAGCGCACTTTTCAACTCCTGACACAAGTAGCTGGTCGCGCCGGCCGTGGCGAAGCTCCCGGTGAAGTCTTTGTCCAGACTTACACGCCTTTTAGCCCGTCCATCCAGTTCGCGCGCCACCATGACTTCGCCGGTTACTTCGAGCAGGAGTTGGAGTTCCGCGAACGCTGCGATTTTCCACCTTTCCGGCACGCCGTCCTCATCACGGTCCGGTCCGAGCACGAGGCGCGCGCTAGCTTTTCCGCTGACACACTTTTCCGCCGGTTGAAGGAAGCTTTACCCAACGAATATATTCTCGGCGACCCGACGCCCGCACCGCTCGAGAAGCTCCAAGGCAACTACCGCTTCCACATTCTGATCCGCGGTGAGGCCATTCTCAGACTTAGCCGTCTGATCCGCGAGACACTCGATAAGCTTCCCTTCCCCGAAGACGTCGCCGTCGCGGTCGACGTCGACCCTTATCAGCTCCTTTAGTCGAAGAAATGCGCTGCCACCTAAGTGTTAGTTAAGCTACTCCGTGCGCGCCTGTCGGACTTGATCAAGGCGTTTCACAGCTTCGATCGTCTTCGGGTGGGTGGACCCAAAGCTTGCTTCGAGTTTACTGGAAGATACCTGGAGAAGCGTCTCGGCATCAGCCAGCTTCCCGCGTGCGGCGAGGCATTCACCGAGCGCGCCTTCCAGCGTCCCAATGAGTACGAGCTGGGCGGGAGAAACGCCTTTTCCTTGCTGAAGCGCCTCGCGTAGGAGCGGTTCCGCTTCCGCAGCCCACCCGGAGCGGGTCAGCGCAAGTCCTAGAACGGTTTTTGCGAGAACCATCTCGGGATTTTCCTTCGGATAAACCTGACCCACCGTGGCCAGGCAACGTTGCAGCTTCGGCACCGCCTCGGCGTAGCGCTGCTGAATGAAATCAATCAGCGCGAGGCGACCGAGAAGAGCACCGTAGGTTGGATTGTCCTCTCCTATGCTTTGCTGTGCGAAACGTTGACCTTCGCGCAGCAAACTGGCGGCTTCGGCTATTTCTCCCTTGGCCATAAGCAGTTCCGAGAGATCAGCGATGGGATCGAGAAAAGTCAGCTGTCGCGGCTTCAGCTGACGATGAATATTGAGTGAAGCGCGATAGTCGGCGATCGCGCCGGCCGGATTGCGCAAGCTATGTCGAAGCATTCCCCGCGTGTAGAGAGCATCCGCAACTTGCACGCTTTGCTCGCCATTGAGTGCGCGCGCGAGAGTGAGTGCTTCTTCGACGAGCGGCGCCGCTCCTTCGGCCCGGCCCGTCTTCATTAAGACCGTGCCGAGAACCATGAGGGTGCGCGCATACTGGTTGCGGTCCTCGGAGGGCTCGCGGCGTTGAACCGCGAGCGCCTGGCGCAGAAGCGGCTCGGCCTCGTGATAGCGGCGAAAGACCTGCAGCGCGCGGCCAACAAAAGCCATCGCTTCCGCGGTCTTAGGGTCGTTAGGTCCGAAATTCTTCAGGTCAATCGCGAGCGCCGCGCGGGCGTGGTGTTCTGCGGGTTCGGCTGCGCGGAGCTGCGCGTAGGCTCGCGCGATCGTGAGATGCGCCTGGGCGAGAATGGCGGGATCATTGGCCAGCTCGTGGTCGATCCGGGCCGCGGCGGCGTCGAGCACCTGCACAACCTTCACATCGCGTCCGAAGGTGTCGGGATTAGCACTGCTTAGAAGACCCTGCAGGAAGTGATTAAGTCGCGCGGTCGTCGCTTGCGCTCTTCGCGCACGATCTCGCTCTCGGCGCACGATCTGGTCCTGGTGCAGGACGGCAGCGATGCCACCGCACAACATCAAGCAGATGGTTAATGCGGCAGCTACTCCAACCTTATGACGTGAGATAAACTTCTGCGCGCGGTAAGCAATCGTGTCCTGACGCGCCGATACCGGCAGTCCCTCTAAATGACGGCGAATATCTTCCGCGAACCGATCGACCGAGGAATAGCGTCGCGCGGGCTCTTTACGAAGTGCCATCAGGGTGATGTTATCGAGGTCGCCTCGGAGGGATTTGCGCACCCGGCTCGGACGAATCGGTTCCTGTTCCGCAAACGCATCTGAGATTTTTGCGAGCCTGCCGGTGGTCAGACGCGCCGGTCTTTTCCCGGTCAGAAGTTCGTAGAGCAGAATACCCAACGAATACACGTCCGAACTGGTTGTGATGCGCTCACCATAGAGTTGTTCCGGACTGGCGTAATCCGGAGTCATGACGCGCTGGGTAACAACGGTTTGAGACGAAGTCTCGCCGTCGGAAGCCAGCACCTTGGCGATGCCGAAATCAAGCAGCTTGGGAACCCCTTCTTCGGTCACGAGAATGTTCGTCGGCTTGAGATCGCGATGAATGACCAGATTGCGATGGGCGTAGCTCACCGCCTCGCAGACTTTGCAGAAAAGATTCAATCGGTCCTCTATTCCGAGGCCTTGCGTGTCGCAAAAGAGTGTGAGCGGCTCGCCTTTCACGTACTCCATGACGAAGTAGGGCCGATCCTGTCCGGTGGTCCCACCATCGAGCAGACGAGCGATGTAAGGGTGATCGAGGTTGGCGAGGATTTGTCGCTCGTGCCGAAAGCGTTCTAGGATATCTTCGGTATCGAGCCCCCGGCGCACAAGCTTGATCGCAACTTCCTTGCGATAGGCATCGTCCGCTCGCTCCCCGAGGTAGACGGTGCCCAGGCCGCCCCGGCCGATCTCTTCGATGATGCGATAGGCTCCAACTGAGCTGCCAGTTACAGAGTCCGCTTCTTCGTCCGGCAGGAGATCGTCTGGAAGTCGGAGGGGCGGCTCTTCAAATAATTCGGCCGCGTTCGCG
The DNA here is from genome assembly GCA_039936335.1 of Chthoniobacterales bacterium. Lineage (GTDB taxonomy): Bacteria > Verrucomicrobiota > Verrucomicrobiia > Chthoniobacterales > UBA10450 > Palsa-1392. The sequence goes on along the minus strand of JBDTIQ010000093.1, from coordinate 4,560 downwards.
GCCGCGTCAGCCTGCAGAAGTGACTCTACTTCCTGGCGAAAGATCTCGTCGCTCCCACACTCCTCCTCGAGAATGGTGGCGCGCTCCTCCGGCGGGAGGTCCACCACTGCGGCGAAGACACTCTTAATCCTCACCCAGTTTTCGGCAGCATGCGACATCAGGCCTCTCCAGCAAAGATCTCCCGGTGCAACCAGGCGCGCGCGACCCGCCACTCGCGCTTCACCGTGCGTGGCGAGATGTCCAGGACTTCTCCGACTTCTTCATTCGTTAGGCCGCCGAAAAATCGCAACTCGACGACCTGGCTCTGCCGCGGATCGAACTTCATCAGATCCTGCAAAGCGTCGTCGAGTGCGATGAGATCGAGGTTTCGCTCATCGTTAGGCAGGAGACTTTCATCCATCTCCAGTTTTTCCCATTCCCCGCCGCGCTTTTCCGCCCCGCGCCGGCGGGCGTGATCGACCAGGATTCGCCGCATGACCTGGGCGGCGATGCCGAGAAAGTGGGCCCGATTTTGCCAGTTGGTGGTGCTTTGATCGACCAGGCGCAGGTATGCCTCGTGAACCAAACCGGTCGCCTGCAAGGTGTGGTCTGAGCGTTCGCGCCGCAAGTAACCACGCGCCAGCCTGCGCAGCTCGTCATAGACCAGCGGCATGAGACGTTCCGCGGCCACCCCGTCACCCCGGCTCAAATCCACGAGCAGCCGGGTGGCTTGGTCGCGTGGTGGAGCGAGAGTCATCGTCGTGTCACGTGCGTCCTAGCGCTTGGGCAGGAGAGTAGGTTCATCTTAAGACAATACACGGGAATTTCAGCAACCGATTTTGCGCGTCTGGAGTGTTAAAGTTGTTGCGCAGAGGAAGCTTGCGCCATTCGGCTTTTCTCTCGTTCCAGCTCTGTGGGCAATGTTTTGTCAGATCCAGCGAGAGCGCCCTGCTTTCCAAGCTTCTGAACAATCTCAATGGCCTTGTCCATACTCTGGAGAGCTTTCACCTTTTCGCCGTTTCCGAAGTGAGCTTTCGCAGAAAGATGAAAGGCGAGCGACAGATCGGACTGATTGTTAGTTGACTCTCCATCCCTCCCGATCAAACGCTGTAGGAGTTCCTTGGTCCTGCTCAATGCCGCGAGCGCCTGGTCGAAATGCTGCTGTCCGATCAGAGACTCTGCTTTTTCCATCTGGTAAACCGCGAGGTAACGCGTGTATTCGCCGTTCTCAGGCAGCTTCTCGATTAGTTCCGAGATCATCCCAATCGCCTTATCGATTTCTCCGATCGCGCCGGAGTAGTTTTTCGCGAGACGAAACGCTCTCGCCACGTCCCACTGCGAAACGGATAGATCATATCGAACCGCAGCATTCTCGGGCTCTCTTTCGAGAGCGATGCGCGGGAACTCGGTGGTCTTTACACAAGCTGGGACGGCTCCGGCTCCGTCGCCCTTATCGATAAAAAACTGGCAGAGCTGCTTTTCCGACCTCCAGACGTCTCTCTGGAGACGGAAATCCTGCGGAAACTGCTTGGCCAAACCTCGGCTAATCTCTGCGGCCCGCTGGAGATAGCTCAGGGCTCCCTCATATTTTCCAAGGGCGGTTTTCGCTTTGCCGAGATAGACCAAATCCAGCGCGAGAGTCTTCCTCAAGTTCTTGTTCTCGGGATATTTTCCCCGCATCTCCTGGATGATACCGAGGGCTTCGTCGAAATAAACCAGCGCCTCGGTCGCTTGATTATTGTATTGGGGAATGGCGCCGGCGTCGATCAGCATGGTGGCCAGCCCATTATTTGCTTCCACCGAATCGGGCATGGCCGCGACCAACTCCCGGCGCAGCTTAATGCCTTTAGCGTAGGTTGCTTCCCCTTCCCTGGTGCGTTCGGCATACCATAAGGACTTCGCAGTGCTGAAATAATTGTCCGCCAGCTTTTCCTTCGCTTTCAGATCCTCGGGATTGGCGAGGGAAACCGCCTCGCGCAGTTGTTGCGCCTTAAGATAGGTCTCCAAGCCAGTCTTATAGTTACCCAAACTCTGATCGTGCCTACCCCCTTGTACGTCGCCGACTTTTTCGTAGGCGGTGGCTAATTCACTCTGAAGTTCCAAATCGTCGGCCGCTTCTTTGGATAAGCTGTCGAGATATTGCAGCACATTGAGTAAGACCGCCTGCTGCGCTTCCAGTGATCCGGCGAGATTTTCGATCTTCGGGTACACCTCGAAGAGGTTGGAATTAGCCAGTGTGCGCACATCGTTAAACCGGCGCTCGGCTTTGGCTCGTTGCGCTTGCGCGACTCCGGCCTGCCAGAGCGTCGCACCGGCTCCGCCGATGACGGCGAGCAGCACGAGCAGCGCGGCCGTCACGCCAATTTTATTCCGCCGGACGAACTTCGCCGCCCGATACTGGAAAGTGTCTTTATGGGCGCTGACCGGCAGGCCTTCAAGTTGGCGGCGGATGTCTTCGGAAAAGCTTTCGACCGTCGCGTAGCGGCGCTCCGGTTCCTTCCGCAACGCCATCAGGATGATGTTGTCGAGATCGCCGTGCAGAAATTTCTAAATCCGAAAGCTTTCCCGTCGCGATCGCCCGACTCGGACGCTCCGGCTCCTGCTCGGTGATGGCACGTGAGACTTCCGCGGCGCTGCGACTCGTCAGGCGATAGGCTTTCGCCCGGTCAGGAGTTCGTAAAGAAGCATGCCTAACGAGTAAACGTCGCTCCTTGTGGTGATTTTGCCGCCCTTGATCTGTTCGGGGCTGGCATACTCAGGCGTCATCACGCGCAAGGCCGGGATGGTTTGAGTGAAGGCTTCCTCATCGGACGCCAGCACTTTGGCGATGCCGAAGTCGAGCAGCTTCGGCGTGCCCTCGGCTGTGACGAGGATGTTCGACGGTTTCAGGTCGCGATGGATCACCAGATTCTGGTGCGCATAGGAAACCGCTTCGCAGACTTTGCGGAAAAGCTTGAGCCGCTCCTCCGCACCGAGTTGCTGCGTCTCGCAATACTTGGTCAGGGTTGTTCCCTCGACATACTCCATCACGAAGTAGGGCAGGCCCTCATCGGTCGTGCCGCCGTCGATCAGCCGCGCGATATTCGGATGATCGAGCTGGGCCAGGATTTGCCGCTCATGCCGGAAACGCTCCAGGATGTCTTCCGTGTCGAGTCCGCGCCTAACGAGCTTAAGGGCAACTTCCTTCCGATATTCGTGGTCCGCCCGTTCCGCGAGGTAGACCGTGCCGAGGCCGCCCCGCCCGATCTCACGCAAGATTCGGTAGGCGCCAAATTGCTGCCCGGCCAACGATTCGCCCCCGTCGTCGGAACCCAGATTGTCCGGAATCGAGGATTCGATTTGCTCGGTAAAACCGTCAGTGTGGGAGTCGGCCGCGATCAATGACTCTACTTCTTGGCGCAGTCGAACATCGCCACCGCACTCACTCTCGAGATAGAGGCTTTGCTCTTTCGCCGGGAGATCGACCGCCGCCAGAAAAATTTCCTGAAGCCGATTGTATTCGTCGCTATTCCGCGCCATCGCCTTCCCCGGAAAACATGGCCTGCCGCAGCCAAGCCCGCGCCATCCGCCACTCGCGTTTCACGGTTCGCGGCGAGACATCGAGCACTTCCGCCGCTTCGTCGATCGTCATCCCACCGAAGAAACGCAGCTCCACGATCTGGCTCTGCTGCGGGCGCAGCTGCGCTAACTCATTTAAGGCATCATCCAGCGCCAGGAGATCGACGCTGCGGCCGGCGGCGGGCAGGAGGGCCTCGTCGAACTCCACCTTTTCCATGGCGCCACCGCGTTTTCCCGCCCGGTGACGCCGCGCGTGTTCGACCAGAATGCGGCGCATGGCCTGGGCGGCGATCCAGAAAAAGTGAGCGCGATTTCGCCAGTTGGTGGTGCATTGATCGACCAGGCGCAGGTAGGCTTCATGGACCAAACCGGTGGCCTGCAAGGTGTGATCAGACCGCTCGCGTTGCAGATAGCCGCGCGCCAGCATGCGCAGCTCGTCGTAAACCAAAGGCATGAGGCGTTCCGCCGCCACCTGATCGCCGCGACTCCAATCAATGAGCAGCCGAGTGGCCTGGTCGCGCGGAAGGGTGGGGATCATCGTCGTGTCACGTCCTACGAGCTGCGCAGGAAAGTGGTCCCATCTTAAGCACCAGGCGGAAATTTCAGCAAGCAATTTCCCCAGGCAGCTTGAATCGGGACCGGCGGGACAGCTTCCTCGCCGAAGCGGTTTGAAAATTATCAGAGCCGTGAGGAAAGATGCATCTCGGGTAGGGCGGGCGTCTCGTCAACCGGTGGCGGCGTCTCGCCGCAACGAGCTTTCTCCTGCGCGGCACGAAGACCGCGGATACAAGCAAAGAGCTCGGGAAATACCAGTGTCACCCATGGTTTAAGAAAATATGTGGCCCACTTTATTCCTGCTTTGCGCTCTTGGGTGACATGCAAATGACAGCGATCACGGCAAACCGACGTCCGGAACACTCCCTTCTCCTCACGGCCTTTGGGGGCCTCTTGGTTCTCATCTTATCCACTCTCGGCGCAGCCGGGGCGACCCTCACCGTCACTAACGTAAAGGACAGCGGCGCA
>JBDTIQ010000092.1:0-6177 GCA_039936335.1 Chthoniobacterales bacterium | reverse complement strand
TTTCGATGCAAGCGGGTCGGTGACCGACGTGGATGTTACCAAAAGCACCGGGAACGCGATTCTCGATCAGACTTCCGTGAACACCTTCCGCCGCTGGCGCTGTAAGCCGGGCGCCTACAGCAAAGTTTACGTGCCGATTACCTTCACGATGGCCGGTGCGCAGATGTAATCTGAGAAATTTATGAGAGTCGCATCACCGCTTCCGCACAAAAAAGCTCGGATCGAGATCATCCCGCTGATCGACATCATGTTCTTCCTGTTGGCCAGCTTCATGATGGTGAGCCTGAGCCAGGTTCACATGAAAGGTATCAGGGTAAATCTGCCTTCGATCAAGGCGGTCGCGCAGCCGACGCCACCGCCGAACAAGAAGGATTACACGAGCCTTTTCATCGATGCTAATGGGCTCGTGCATTTCGACACGCAAGTGTTGGCCGATGGCGATGTCACTCCGCGTCTGCTTCAGCTCTACAATAGCAACCACGAGGCAAAGGTTTTTATTAGTGCGGACAAGGAGGCGTTGCACGGCGATGTCGTCAAACTGCTCGACCGCGTGCAGTCCGTGGGGATCACACACGTTGGCTACGAGATTAAGGTGAAAGCCGGCTCAACCGGTGCACCGGGCGCTCCCCCGCCGCCGGGGCCGTAGTCCGGTTTAATCGGGCGACTCTCGCGGCCGGTAAACCGCGCACCACACAAGTTTGCCATCGTGAGCGGAGCGCAACGGCGTCGAAGGATCTCACGTCTGGCACCAGCGCGTTCGCCAACTGGAAGCGCGAAACCGCGTTGTTCTAAGCTCGGCGAACAATTGTGCGCGCGCGTCGACCGTCTTCCTGATTGCACCGATTTTGGTATCCATTCTGTCGGGGACGCGGTTCAGTTTTTCTCGCGAAAAGAGAGCAGAGATTCGAGCACCTGAAGCACGCCGCACCGTGCGGTCTCGGCGACCACGTTCCAGCCTTGAGGAGTGGCAAGTTGCGAACTGAGTGAACGATCGCCGCGTCTCTGCCTTTTTATGCAGCAGGGTGCGCCGAGTCGGCGAGAAAGTTCCGCAGTTTCGCGGCGGCCACCGCGCGGTGACTGATCTGGTTTTTCTCGGCTGCGGAAAGTTCCGCAAAAGTCTGCTCGAATCCTTTCGGCCGGAAAAGCGGGTCGTAACCGAACCCGGAATCGCCGCGTTCCGCGCGGACGATTTCCCCTTCGATCGCCCCATCGAAGGATGCGACCTCCTCCCCGGAGCACGCCAGGGACAGCACGCAACGGAAGCGCGCCACGTGCTGGCCACTCGCCTCGCGCTTCGCAAGTTGCTCGAGAAGCTTCTTCCGATTCTGCGCGTCGCACGCACCGGCCCCAGCAAAACGCGCCGAGTAAATCCCGGGCGCGCCGCCTAACGAATCTACCTCGAGCCCGGAATCGTCCGCCAGCACGAGGCCGGGAAGTTGCCGCGAGACCTCGATCGACTTCAGCCGCGCGTTTTCCGCAAACGTGGTGCCAGCCTCGATCACCTCCGCGATCTCGGGATGCGCACTTAAATCCTCGACCATAAAGTCTAACCCGAGAAGAACCGCAAATTCACGCGCCTTATGTGCGTTTCGAGTGGCGAGGAACAGATGGTGCATTGGACAGGATTAACGGGATTTGCAGGATGAAAGCCAGCGCTCCGGCGCCGCGACACAGCCAGATACCGCGCAAAGCGATCCTGTAAATCCTGTTAATCTTGTCTACTGTTTGCGCTCTTCCGCATGAGCGACCGCCGCAAACCGTATCCTTTCGACGTCATCGAGCCGAAATGGCAAACCCGCTGGGACGAGCGCCGGCTTTTCCACGCGGCGAATCCGGGCGACCCCGGGTTCGATCCAGCCCAGCCGAAATACTACGTGCTCGATATGTTCCCCTACCCGAGCGGCGCGGGCCTGCACGTGGGGCATCCCGAGGGTTACACCGCGACCGATATCATCGCGCGCTACAAACGCTTCCGCGGGTTCAACGTCCTGCATCCGATGGGCTGGGACGCGTTCGGTCTGCCCGCCGAGCAGTACGCGATCCGGACGGGCCAGCACCCGGAAATTACGACACGCGAGAATGTCGCGCGGTTCAAGACGCAGCTGAAGCGGATCGGTTTTTCCTACGATTGGGAGCGCGAGATCGCGACGACCGACCCGGGTTACTACCGCTGGACGCAATGGATTTTCCTCCAGATTTACAACAGCTGGTTTAACCCGGAGACGCAGCGAGCGGAGCCGATTTCCACTTACACTGGCGACGATCCGGACAGCGTGCGGCTTGCCTACGTCGCGGAGGTGCCGGTGAATTGGTGTCCCGAACTGGGCACCGTCCTCGCGAACGAGGAAGTGATCGACGGCAAGAGCGAAGTCGGTGGCTTCCCGGTGGTGCGGCGGCCGATGCGGCAATGGATGTTGCGCATCACCGCCTTCGCGGAACGATTGATCGACGAGCTCGAACCGCTCGACTGGCCGGAAGGGATCAAGCTGTTGCAGCGCAACTGGATTGGAAAAAGCGCCGGCAGCGAGGTGCGCTTCGCCATCGAGGGAAGCGCTGAAGCAATCACCGTTTTCACGACACGCCCGGACACTCTTTATGGCGCGACCTACATGGTCCTGGCGCCGGAGAACCCATTGGTCGCTCGCTTAACGACTAACGAACAGCGGAAGACAGTAGCCGATTACAAAGCGGAAATCTCCGCGAAGTCCGACCTTGAGCGGACCGATCTTGCGAAGGACAAAACGGGCGTCTTCACCGGGGGGCATGCGATCAACCCGGCGAGCGGCGAGCGGGTCCCGATCTGGATCGCGGATTACGTCCTGATGAGCTACGGGACCGGTGCGATCATGGGCGTACCGGCGCATGACGAACGGGATTTTGAATTTGCGCAAAAATTTGCCCTAACGATAAAGCAGGTGGTCGCGCGGGGTAGCGCGCCCGTCCCGGGTGCTGGCGAAGGCGTCTCGCCTTCGCGGACTTCCCTTGCAGGCTCGATCGCAGAGAAACCAGCACCCGAGACGGGCGCGCCACCGGGAGAAATCCAATCGGCTTTTATCGGTGACGGCGTGGCAGTCAACTCCCCGCTGATCGACGCTTTGCCGACCGCCGAGGCGAAGCACCGGATCATCGCTTGGCTCGAAGAAAAGGGCCTCGGCCGGCGCACCATCAACTACAAGCTGCGCGACTGGCTTTTCTCTCGGCAACGCTATTGGGGCGAGCCCTTCCCGATCGTCTGGGAAGGCGGAAAGCATCGCGCACTCAGTGCCGACGAACTCCCGCTGGTCCCCCCCGCGCTCGATGATTTCAAGCCGACCGGCACCGGCGAACCGCCGCTCTCACGCGCGACCGACTGGGTGCGCCACTCCGAAAAAGCGACACGCGAGCTCAACACGATGCCGCAATGGGCCGGCTCCTGTTGGTATTACCTGCGCTTCTGCGATCCGGAAAATGCCAGCCGCTTTGTCGGCGAAGAAGCCGAGCGATATTGGATGAGCGTCGATCTCTACGTCGGCGGCACCGAGCACGCCGTGCTCCATCTTCTCTACGCGCGGTTCTGGCACAAAGTGCTCTTCGATCTCGCCTACCTAACGACTAACGAACCGTTCCAGCGTCTCGTGAACCAGGGTATGATCCTCGGCGAGGACGGCCGCAAAATGTCGAAGCGTTGGGGCAACGTGATCGATCCGCTTGACGTGATCGCCGATTACGGCGCGGACGCGTTTCGCTGCTACGAGATGTTCATGGGGCCGCTCGAACAGATGAAACCTTGGAGCATGAATGGCGTCGAAGGCGTCTCTCGTTTTCTCGCGCGCGTCTGGCGTTTGCTGATGGAGGAAAACCAGGCCGGCGAATGGATTCTCTCCTCTGCGCTGACCGAGACCGCGCCCGATAAAGGGCAGCTCCGCGTTATTCACGCCACGATCAAAAAAGTGACGACCGACATCGAAGCACTCTCCTTCAACACCGCGATCGCGCAGATGATGATCTTCGTAAACGCCTTCACGAACACGGAGACGCGGCCGGTCGAGGCGCTGCGCACATTGCTCGTGCTCCTGAATCCCTTCGCGCCGCACCTCGCCTCAGAACTCTGGGAGTCGTTAGGCGCAAAGTTCCCGATCTCGCCTAACGAGATCACAGACCAACCGTGGCCGGAACATCGCGAGGAATTCCTCGTCGAACACGAAGTAGAAATTGCGCTCCAGGTGAACGGCAAAGTCCGCGTCCGCGTCTCGGTGCCGATCGCGGCGACGCCGGAGGAACTCGAATCGCTGGCCCAAGCGAATCCGCGCGTCCAAGAATTCATCGCCGGGCTGACCGTGCGAAAAGTGGTCGTCATTCCCGGAAAACTCGTCAATGTCGTGGCTAACTAGACAGCGGAGGTAAATCATGTGGAAAGAATTCAAAGAGTTCGCAGTCAAGGGTAACGCCGTCGACCTCGCGGTCGGCGTCATCATCGGCGCGGCGTTTGGCGGGATTGTCACATCGCTCGTCAAAGACGTCATCATGCCACCGATCGGACTGCTCACGGGCGGGTTGGATTTTTCCAACAAGTTCATCGTCCTCAAAGCCGGGGTGGATGGCGCGACGAATTTCGCTACGCCCACGGCGGCGGCGGCGGCCAAGGCGGTGACCTTGAACTACGGCAACTTCATCACCGTGCTGGTTAATTTCATCATCGTCGCCTTCTGTATTTTTCTGGTCGTGAAGGCGATGAACAATTTGAAACGCCCTGCGCCCGATGCGCCGGCAGAAGTGAAAGATTGCCCGGAATGCACCATGCCGATCCCGATCAAGGCGCGGCGTTGCCCGCAGTGCACCGCGGAGTTGACCGCCTAACGAGGGCGGCGCAGGCAAAAGCAATTTTTGAAATTCCGGCGGGAGCGCCGAAAATGCGTGCCGATGCGCGCACTTCTCGCTCTCGAAGACGGACGAACTTTCGAGGGCGAATCCTTTGGCGCGGCCGGCAGCGCGGTCGGCGAAATTTGCTTCAACACTTCCATGACCGGCTACCAGGAAGTGCTGACCGATCCTTCCTATCGCGGCCAGATCGTCGCGATGACTTATCCGCTCATCGGCAACTACGGCACGAACGACGCCGACGCCGAGAGCCGTTCGCCGCATGTGCGGGGTTTTGTGGTGGAAGAATTGAGCGAGATCGCCAGTAACTGGCGCTCGCAAAGCTCCCTCGGCGATTACCTGCGACACTGGAAAATCCCCGGCGCGCAAGGGATCGACACCCGTGCCTTGACGCGGCATCTCCGCACCCGCGGCGCGATGAAAGCCTGCCTGACGACGGAGGAAGTTTCCGCCGAAGAAGCCACCCGCCGGGCGATCGAAGGCGCGGGGGTGATCGGGATGGATTACGTGCGCGAAGTCACCGCGCCGGCTGCCTACCAATGGGATCCCGATGATCAGGAGAGCGTCGCCTGGACGACCGGAACCTTCGGCCGCAACCCGTTGCCGCCGATTCGGCATCGAGTCGTCGCTTACGATTACGGCATCAAGGAAAACATCCTGCGCCAGCTTCGCCAGAATGGTTTCGGAGTGACCGTCGTGCCCGCGACAACGACCGCCGACGAGGTCCTCGCGCTGAAACCGGACGGCGTCTTTCTTTCAAACGGCCCGGGCGATCCGTCGGCCCTCGCTTACACACATGAGGCCGTTCGTGGGTTGATGGGCCGCACGCCGATCTTCGGAATTTGTCTCGGTCACCAAATCCTCGGCTACGCCTTCGGCGGGCGCACATTCAAGCTCAAGTTTGGTCATCGCGGCGGCAATCAGCCGGTCAAGGATTTGGTGACGGGCAAAGTTGCGATCACGTCCCAAAATCACGGCTTCGCGGTCGACGCGGATTCTTTGCCTAACGAAATCGAAATTACGCATGTGAATCTGAATGACGGGACGGTGGAAGGCATGCGCCATCGCGAGCTACCTGTTTTCAGCGTCCAATATCATCCCGAAGCCGCGCCCGGCCCGCACGATGCGAGTTATTTTTTCGCGGATTTCGCGCGTTTGATCGAAAGCAGAGTCGCATAAGCCAGGAGACGCAAATCTGGAGCAACGGTGTTGAAGTCGAGGGATTTTTGACCACGGCTGCTTCTTCGGATTCGAGGGGAACAGAGTTAGGTTGTCTGAGTGGTGGCGGCTTGGAGTTGGAAGGAGGCGTTTTTGAGCAGG
>JBDTIQ010000091.1:0-17702 GCA_039936335.1 Chthoniobacterales bacterium | reverse complement strand
CTCGACATGAAAAGCGGGCGTCGCGCGTTGGACTCCGAGTTATCGACGATTGATTCCGCGTTTCTCTTTGCCGGAATGCTGACGGCCGCGATGTATTTCGATCGCGACACCGCGCCCGAGCGCGAGCTCCGCACCTACGCCGCGGCGCTCTACGCGCGCGCCAATTGGCAATGGGCGCAGAACGGGAAACTAAAGGTCTCCCACGGCTGGAAGCCGGAGAAGGGATTCGAGCCATACACCTGGGAAGGTTACAGCGAAGCGCTGATTCTTTACATCCTGGGGCTCGCGGCGCCGGACTTTCCGTTACCCGCCGAGAGCTACGCCGCGTGGACGAGAAGCTACGAATGGAAGACGCTGTGCGATCTGGAATTTCTTTACGCCGGCCCGTTGTTCATCCATCAACTCTCCCACCTGTGGATCGATTTTCGCGGCATTCAGGATGAGTACATGCGCGCGAAAGGAATCACTTATTTTGAAAACAGCCGGCGCGCGACCTACGTGCAGCAAGAGTATGCGATTCGCAATCCGAACAAGTTTGCCGGTTACAGCAAATACGGCTGGGGGGTGACGGCGAGCGATGGGCCCGGCCCCGCGACGCGCAAAATCAACGGCGTCACACGAAAGTTTTTTGATTACCTGGCGCGCGGCATTCCGGAAGGTCCCGACGACGGTACGCTAGCGCCTTGGGCGATGCTCGCGTCGCTCCCCTTTGCTCCGGAAATCGTCCTGCCCTCGATCAAGCATTTCGATGACACCTACCCGGAGATGACGAGTAAATACGGCTTCAAGTGCAGCTACAATCCAACCTTCGCGAGCAGGTCGAAGAACGGAAAATCGAGTTGGATTTCGCAAGGTTACTATGGACTCGATCAAGGTCCCATCGTGATGATGATCGAGAATTATCGTTCCGGTTTTCTCTGGCGCTTAATGCGCGATTGTCCCGAGATCAAGAGCGGTTTGCGACGCGCCGGCTTCGGCAACGGTTGGCTCGAAACGAGACGAAGTCTGCCTCGCGGTGTCGCCGCGAAACAGCCGCCTGACCCGAACGGAATCGTATCGCAAACGATACTGCCCGTGAACGACAATCTTGGTGAAGCGCAGGCGTGCTGCGTATGTTCATTCTTGGAGCGCAGCCGTTAACTGTCCGATGGTCTCTCTGCCTAAGAGTAACTCGGCATATGGTTCCACTGGGTATTTGCGCTCGCGCCACGCCTCGATTCCACCGGCCAAAGGGCGCACCCTTTTAATCCCGCGCTTCTGTAGCAACCACGCCGTACGCGCGCTCGTGACTTCGTTGGGACAGGAGCAATAGAGGATGACATCACGATCGCGCGGAATTTCGGAGTGCCGGCGTTCCAGGTCGTGCAGGTGAAAATGCAACGCTCCCGCGATCACAAAGGGATCGTTCTTCAAGTCCAACTCTGAGCGCAAGTCGACCACCAGCAAAGGGGCGCCTTCTTTTTGCATCCTTCGCAGTTCGTCCACCGTGATGCGCGCGATCCGCAGGCGTCGCTGCCGCTGGAAATATTTGTAACCTATATAGGCGGCAAGCGATCCGAGAACCACCATCAGTCCGCCTCGCCCGATGCGGCCGAGCGCGTGTAAAATGTCTACCACTTGGTCGCTGAATAGGAAACCCAGGCCGCCGACACACACGGGGTAGAGAAGGCACCCAAGTCCATCGAAAAGTAAAAATCGCCGCAGAGGCACTCGAAAAATAGCGGCCAGTGGCGGCATCACTGTGCTCAAACCCGGAACAAACTTGGCTACAACCACCGCACCCATCCCATGATGCAAGAAGATGTCTTGCGTGCTGCGAATGCAGGAGTCCGGTTCGAGTGAGATACGGCAAAGAAACCCGAGGATGCGAGTACCGCGGATGCGTCCGAGTTGATACCAGATCAAGTCCGCGAGCAGAGAACCAACGGCGGCTGAGCCGATCGCGACCGCCCAGTTCATTTTCCCGGCTGCAACCAAGGCCCCGGCCGCAAGCAGCAGAGGAGCCGCTGGGATCGGCAGACCCACCTGTTCGATGAATACGCCGACGAATAAGACTAGCGGACCGTTCCGAACCAGAAAGGCCAGCGCGTCATTCATTGTGCGCGTGCCCTCACCTGGGGTCGCTTAACTCTTTGAGAAGCGGATTCATGGTGCGGATTTGCAAACTTCTGGAACGCTCATCTCCAGCTCGAATCGCAGTAACGCCGATCGATAGCTACAGCCGCCAGTTAGCTGCTCGGGTCAAAACCGTTCCGATAGCATCCATCATTTGACGACCACGACACCTTTCATCTCGGGATGAAACGTACAACCATAAGGAAAGCTGCCGGCTTTGGTAAAGGTGTGACTCCAGGTTTTGGCCGATGCGACAGAGCCAGAATCAAAGGAAGGAAGCGCGGTCGCCGTATGCGGAGTGATGTCATCGTTCGTCCATTCGACGGTGTCGCCTTTCTTGATTTCAATTGTCGCCGGAGAAAACTTCATGTTTTTCATAGCCACATGCGCGACCACCGGTGCGTTGGCGTCTGCGGTTGTGCTCCGGACAGCGCTCGCAGGAGCAGCGCTCGTTGGAACAGCTAGCGGCGTCGACTGTGATGGCGGGTTGCTAAGATCCACGGTCGTGGCGGTAAAGTTGCTGCCGGGACGCGCCGAAAAAAATCCTGCGAGGAAGAAGGCTAATCCCCAGCCAGCCAGCATCCAAATCGAGAAGGGCTTGACCGTAACTCGGCCGTCACGTCTCTCGCGCTCGATGGCCTGAAAAGTTTCCACCTTTTGCGCTTCTCTGTCAGCGACCCTCTGGCGATCGTGCGGCAAGATGGGGTTGTTCATTCGGACAAGCCCGGCACATCCGAAGCCGCCTTGGTGGAGCGAACTTCGGATGCGGGTTAAGTCCCTTTAGCGGTCTCGCTTTATTTGTTGAGCGTTTTCTGGATCTCTTTGGCGTGCTCCAGATGGGATTCGAAGATCGGCTTGCCGCTTTCCAGAAGCGCCTTCAGGTCCGCGTTCTTGGCATTGGGGATCAACGTCGAGGTGAGGACGCCGATGACCGCTTCATGGTAGCTGACTTCGTTGTCGACGTAGGCCTTATCGAACTCAGCACCGTGCATTTTTTTCAATGTTGCCAATTCCTTATGGCCATTCGCCGCCAGGCTCTTGCTCGTGTCGCTGGCTTCCGGCGTCAGGCTAAGTTCTTTTGCGAGAGCAGCCGCTTTGTCGTTCACCGCGGTGTGATCGCGAATCATCGTTTCGGCAAAAGCTTTTACTTCTGCATTCTTCGTCTTTTTCACGGCCAACTTGCCGTAATCGACGTCGACCGTATCAGCCGTGAGCACGATCTGCGGATCGTTCGGGGCCGCGGCGGTCGCGCTGGTTTGGGCGTGAACAGTGGAGAAGGCCGCCAGAGTGGTGGCCGCAACTACGAGGGCGATTGATTTTAACATATTGGTTTCCTTTTTTTGATGGTTGTCGCCTCGCGAAGTCGATCTTTGCGACTCCGTCGAGAACGTTGTCACGCGAGGAATAATGTCGCCGGTCGTATAAGTCAAGCGATCTCTTGACTATTTACGATAAAGAGCCGGCCGCCGGCGAGGAGGAAACCGCACGCGCTCCCTCAAGCCTTGCGTGCGGCGCAGGCGAAGGTGCGGATCGGACGACCCAGTGGAACGGAAACTGACTCCGGAGAATGCGAAGCGCGCGGAAGTAAAACGTCTCGAACTCGACGAAAAGAAGTTCCGCTACCTGCTCAATGAAACTCCATGGCGACGGGAAAAGGGCCGAAGGAATCCGCAAGTTCGCGGCCGATATTCAGAAATTGGAGAAATTCGTTGCCAGCAAGACGACCTGACAAACGGCGCCATCGGGGGTGGGCGGTTGACGCTTTCTCCGACGCGCCTTAGCCTCGCCGCCTGATGCTTTCGCTGGTCCGGGCCACGACGATTGTGGCGCTCTGCTTATCGTTAGGCTTGCATTGGCTCGCCCTGCAGTCGCTGGCCTGGACGACCATGCTGGTGGAGAATGTTCGTCATGCTCCGCTGAGCGAAGCCGTGGCGCGGACTTTCGATGGCAGCCATCCCTGTCACCTCTGTCGCGCGGTCGCGGAAGGGAAGAAATCGAAAAGGAAATCGGAGATTTTGCCGACGGTCGCAAAGCTGGATTTGATTTGCCCGCCGCGGCTGCGGACCTGGCAGCCGCGCTTCGTTCCGTATGACTACGGAGTCGTGATTCTTCGGATCGTGCAGCGCAATCAATCGCCGCCGACGCCGCCTCCGCGCTCGCTCCTCGGCTAACGGACGCTCGTTAGGCTGAGTTGCGCCGTGGGTGTGCGCGGGCCGCAGCATTCTCGTTTTGTAATCCGGGAACGGTCGCGCCCCGGCGCGGACTGTTCCCTCATCAACTTTGGAGGAATTCTCATGCAGAAACATTTGCTTCTACTCTTTTCGATTACCTGCGCCGTCTGTCAGATCGGCGCGGCGAGCCGGGCTTACGGCCACGGCTTTGCGGGCGCGCGGTTTTTCCCCGCGACGCTTTCCACCGACGATCCTTTTATTGCCGATGAACTCTCGCTCCCAACCATCAGCACAATCAGAACCCCGGACTATGGCGGGACGCGCGAGACCGACATCACGGTCGATTTCGCGAAACGGATTACCCCAGAACTCGTCCTAGAGATTGGACAGACTTTCACCTCGCTCGACCCACGTGCAGGAGGCTCGACGAACGGCTTCGGCAATCTGGAGCTGGGCGGCAAGTATCAGCTCCTGGAGAGCGACGCGCATGAAGCGATCGTTTCGGCGGGCCTCGATGTGAAACTCGGGGGGACCGGCGCGGCCGCGGTCGGGGCGGATTCATTCACGACTTGGACGCCAGGGATTTTTTTCGGCAAAGGCTTCGGCGATCTGCCGGAGTCGGTGCGCTACCTGAAAGCGCTGGCCCTGACCGGCCTGGCCGGAATCGCCATCCCAACCAGTTCCAGCACGCGCAGCATCTCGTTCGATGATTTGACCGGCGAGCGGGAGGTAGAGGTGGAGCGGCACCCGGACGTCCTGGAGTGGGGATTTGCGCTTGAGTACAGCATTCCCTACCTCCAATCGCAGGTGCAGGATCTGCATCTCCTTGCACCTATTGATCGGATGATTCCGCTCGTTGAATTTGCGCTCGAAACTCCGCTCGACCGCGGCGCCGCTGGAGAAACCACCGGCACGATCAATCCCGGAGTCATCTGGTCCGGCCAATACTTCCAGTTTGGGGTCGAGGCGATCATCCCGATCAACGACCGCACCGGAAATAATGTCGGCGTGATCGCGCAAGTGCACCTTTATCTGGACGATCTTTTCCCGCACAGTCTCGGTCGCCCGCTTTTCGGAGGCAGGAAATGAAACGCGTTCTCGGACTTCTTCTGCTCCTGCTCTTCAGCGCGGTGGATCCGCTCGAGGCACATGCCTTTCTCAAGCATGCCATACCGGATGTCGGAAGTAAGATAGCGCATTCACCTAACGAGGTCAGGATCCAGTTCACGGAAGCCGTCGAATCCGCCTTTTGCAAAATCCAGGTCTTCGACAGTTCGGGCAAGGAAGTGGATAAGGGCGATATCCATCGCGACTCCTCCAATCACGCCTTGCTCAAGGTCTCGCTGCCACCCCTCGGCGCCGGGACTTACAAAGTCGTCTGGCGTGTTGTCTCCGTCGATACGCATGTCACGAATGGGAGTTTCAGCTTTCGAGTCGGTGGTTGAAGGGATATGAATCTTTTGACGACTGGAGGGACGACCGCCGTGTCGTCCGTAGCTTTGCCTCCTTGGCCAAACATGGACGGGGCGGCGCCCGTCCCTCCAATCGTCGGCACCTGCAAAAGCGCATGACAGGTCCGGGATGGAATGGGGTTATCTGATGCCAGTCACTCTGCTTGTCATCGCGCGCGGTGTGCAGATCGGCGCATCGCTGCTCGTGGCTGGTATCTTTACCTTCGAGATCGTCGTCGCCCGAGCCGGAGACCAATCCGCGGCCCGGCCAAATCCAGCCGAAGGACGATTGCTTCGCCTCGCGTTGTGGGGTCTGGTCCTGGCCTTTATTTCCGCATTACTCTGGTTTGCCTGCGAGGTCACGAACATGAGCGGGCTGCCACTGGCGCGGGCCTTTTCCGGAGGGAGTTGGGAGACGGTGTTCTCTGCCACCAGGTTTGGACACGTCTGGGAGCTTCGTCTCGGTTTGATCGTCGCCACTTTGGCGCTGATCGCACTGCGCCTGATGTTCGGCCTGCGGCACGCGGTGCTTCGATTCACGCTCTGGCTCTTCTCGCTCGCGCTACTTGTCTCTCTGGCCAGAATCAGTCATGCAGGTGCGACCGGAGTCCAGCCGCTCGGAGTTTTGAACGACGGTCTTCATCTCTATGCCGCCGCTGCCTGGCTCGGTGGCTTGCCTTGCCTCGTAATCTACTTAACGACGACTCCGCCGGAGGCCGCCACGCCGATTCTGCAGCGCTTTTCCACACTTAGCCTTTGTTGTGTGAGCGTCCTGGTCGTGAGCGGAATTGCGAACGCCTGGCTGCTTGTCGGTTCCTTTTCGGCGCTTTTCACCACTCACTACGGCGCACTTCTGCTTTTCAAGTTGGCGCTCTTCGCCATCCTGCTGGGGTTCGGCGCCCGCAACCGGTTGCTAGTGAAGGCAACCTCGCGCTCAACGGAGACGCGACCTGACTTACTCGCGCAAGTGCGCCGCAATGTCCGCTGGGAGATCGGCCTGGGTCTCGGCATCGTCGCCGTTGTGGGTTGGCTCGGAGCCACGCCGCCGCCACATCCGGCGTACTCTATTCTCGGCAGCCCCACCTCGACGATGCTGCGACCGACCGAACGTGACATTGGAGCCACCGCCTGAGAAACAGGGACGCGCGAAAGCTCGTCCCGTTCCTAAGTTCTTAGGTGGTTAATCCATCCGTTAGGTGCGCACGGTACGTTGCACCTGCAGCACAAGATAGGCGGGGTCGCCCCGTGCTGCGCCATCGGCACCGTATTGTGCGGGTAGCTCAAGCATCTGGAGGATCACGCCATCGGCCAGGTGAATCGCTTCGACATAGTCCTGCATCGTCCAATGATAGTCCGTGATCACCACTGGCTCGAAGACCTCGGGTGGATCAAGCACCACGTCATACGCAACGCCGGAGGACCAATAGTGGAATCCCGCGGGCATTTGATAATGGAACGTTAGATACGGCATCGCGCGAAAGCACGGATGGGTGAGGACAATCACGAGGTGGCCAGCGTCTGCCAATCGATCTATCAGGTTCCTTGTGACACGCTCGACCCTTTCGCGGCTTTCGCACATCATCAACATCAGGCTACACAGGACTAGGTCGTACCTACCCAAAGAGTGAAGTTGACTTTCGTTACCTACTTGAAAGTCAAATCGCCCCATGTCATAGGGCGAGGCTTCGATATTCCGCTGTGCCTGCGCGAGCAGGCTCGGATGCTGATCCATACAGGCGATTGTTGCCGCACCCATCTTCGCGAGAAGCAGCGAAAGCTCAGCACCGCCACACCCGAAGTCCAGCACGCTCTGACCCGCAAGTTGACCGCAGAGCCTGCGTAACGCTGGCTCAAGCACAGCGACGTGTGCTTGCACGCCAAGATTCAGATAGGCCTCAGTCGTTTGAGGCGACCATTCATTCATCTATGACTCCGATGGATTCCAAAGGCGCGCCGACGTGAATTAACCTCACCTCACGACCACAACGCCCTTCATGTCAGGATGAAAGGTACAACCATAAGGAAATCTGCCGGCTTTGGTGAAGGTGTGACTCCAAGATTTGTCCGATGCGAGCGAGCCGGAATCAAAAAACGGAAGCGCGGTCGCCGTATGCGGAGTGATGTCATCGTTCGTCCATTCGACGGTCTCGCCTTTTTTAATTTCGATTGTCGTCGGAGAAAACTTCATATTTTTCATGGCCACATGCGCGACCAGCGGCGCGGTGGCGTCTGCGGCCGCGCTCTGGACGGCGTTCGCAGGAGCAGCGCTCGTTGGACCCGCTATCGGAGCCGACTGTGATGATGGCGGGTTGCCAAGATCCACAGTCGTGGCGGTAACGTTGCTGCTGGGACGCGCCGAAAAGAATCCTGCGAGGAAGAAGGCTAATCCCCAGACAGCCAGCATCCAAATCGAGAAGGGCTTGATCGTAACGCGCTCGTCACGTCTCTCGTGCTCGATGGCGGGCAAATCTTCCACCTGATGCGCTTCTCTCTAATCGCTCCGTGGCGATGCGGGCTGCAAGATAGGGCGGCTCATTCGCAGAAGCCCCACCGCACCCGAAGCCCGCCCGGGTGGAGCGAATTTCGGATGCGGGTTAAGGAGTCCGCTGCGGCCTCGCTTTATTTATTAAGCGTTTTCTGGATCTCTTTGGCGTGCTTCAGATGGGATTCGAAGATCGGCTTGCCGCTTTCCAGAAGCGCCTTCAGGTCCGCGTTCTTGGCATTGGGGATCAAGGTCGAGTCGAGAACGCCGATGACCGCTTCATGGTAGCTGACTTCGTTGTCGATGTAGGCCTTATCAAATTCCGCGCCGTGCATCTTCTTCAGGGTCGCCAATTCCTTATGGCCATTCGATGCGAGGCTCTTGCTCGTGTCGCTGGCTTCCGGAGTCAGACTGATTTTTTTGGCGAGGGCGGCCGCCTTTTCGTTCACCGCGGTGTGGTCGCGGATCATGGTTTCGGCGAAGTTCTTCACTTCTGTGTCCGTTGTCTTTTTCGCGGCCAATTCGCCGTAGTTGACGTCGACCGTATCCGCCGTGAGCACGATCTGCGCGATCTGAGCATCATTCGGCGGCGCGGCGGCGTCGCCGGTTTGTGCGTGAACGGTGGAG
This sequence comes from Chthoniobacterales bacterium, assembly GCA_039936335.1. Taxonomy (GTDB): domain Bacteria; phylum Verrucomicrobiota; class Verrucomicrobiia; order Chthoniobacterales; family UBA10450; genus Palsa-1392. The sequence goes on along the minus strand of JBDTIQ010000091.1, from coordinate 8,856 downwards.
AAGGCCGCCAAAGTGGTGGCCGTAACTATGAGGGCGATTGATTTTAACATATTAAGTTTTCCTTTTTTGATGATTGTCGCCCTGCGGTATCGGTTTTCGCGATTCCCCGGAGGCGATTACAAGTGTAACTAATCTCTTGGGTCGTATAAGTCAAGGCGTTTCTTTACTATCTCCCCGTGCTACTTAATCTGATGGAACTCGGGGCTCTGCTCCATGACGATAGGAGAAATCCTTAATGCACAAGGCGAAGCGGCCCCCATTTCCGCTTTTCTTCTGTATGGCATGTTCATAGCACTGCCAAGCTCCGACATTTGTGGACGAAACGAATCTCCTCCACTCGAACTTAAGGGAGACGGCAGCAGGAGGGGCGGCAATGTGTGGGACGAATGAAACGAGGCGGAGCGGCTTTCAATCCATTGAGCGCGGCGCATCGTCCGGCACCAGAAAGAAGCAAATGGTTGGTAAGATCAGGGCTGCGATGGACAGAGTGGAACTCTACTGTATGGCGCACCCCGGAAGTCCGAGCGCGGTGCGGCGACCGAGATTGCTATCGCTTCGGAGGGCGCGACAATGTGAGTGGTCACCGGGTTTGTGAGAGCAGATTGTAAAGTGAGAGGGATAAGAACTATGAAATCGAAAGATGAAGAGAATTATTGGCGCGCTCACCATCATGAGCAGCCCTTCGTGAAACCGGGCCATACCTACGAGCACTATGCGGCGGGATATAGGACAGGTTACGAAGGCTTTGACAAAAACCCTGACGGGAAATTCGACGAAATCGAAGCTGATCTGGCGGTCGAATACCAAAAGCACCACTCCGCTCTCCCGTGGGACGACGCGAGGGGTGCGGCACGGGCAGCGTGGGACAAACTGAGCGGCGTGATCGTACCACGGGATGTATCCCGAGGGGTTAGATACGACTGAGTAGAGACGCGGCAGGAAGCGAATCACATCATTCCGGGAATGTTTGATGCAAATCAAGCTTCCGGCCCGCTTGCGGTTCATCGCCGGACGGCGGAAGTCGCTGGCGGGAGTGAGAACGCGATGGACCGGATGCGTGCAGATTCTGAAGGGAGAGGTATTGTCCTGCCTTCATGCAACTGACACAAACAGCATTTGGAATGTGGAGCGCCGGGCGCTTCATGCACTACGGCGAAGCGTTTGATGATGACAGATTCATCGGCCTGATCCGGTTCGCCTACGAAAAGGGAGTTCGCACTTTCGTCACTGCCGATGTTTACGGCGCGGGTGAAGCCGACACTCTACTCGGTCGCGCACTCGACGGCATCGCGCGCGATAGCTACTGCCTGGTCGGCGCGGTCGGGCATGACTTTTACGAAGGCGAACGCGAAGGCTCGAAAGGCTTTCGCCGTTTTACGAGCGTCGCCTTGCGCAAGCCGAGCGCGTTCGCCAGCTACCTGCGCTCGGCGACTGAGAAGTCGCTCGCGCGGTGTCAGGTCGATCGCTTTGATCTTCTCCTGCTGCATAACCCGGACGCGACTGGCTACACGAGCGACGCCGTCTGGAAGGGGATGGAAAAGCTCAAAGATGTCGGCCTAACGAACCGGCTTGGGATCGCTCCAGGCCCTGCAAATGGATTTACGCTCGACCTGATTCTCGCGCTCGAGCGGTTTCAAGGCCTGCTCGAGTGGGCCATGATCATTCTCAATCCGTTGGAGCCCTGGCCGGGCGCTCTCAGTTTGCCTGCGGCCGAAAAAACCGGCGTGAAAGTCCTCACGCGGGTCGTGGATTACGGAGGTCTTTTCCACGACGACGTGAAGCCCAATCACGAGTTTACGCCGCGCGATCATCGGGGTTTTCGCCCGAGCGGCTGGGTGGAAGCGGGTGCGGAGAAAATCGAACAGTTACGCCCGATCGCGCAGGCGCATGGGCTGACGATGCTGCAGTTCGCTTGCGCTTGGAATCTCCAGCAGACTGCGGTCGAGGCGGTGGTCCCGACGATGATTCAGGAGCCCGGCTCCAGCGCGAAGCCGATTGAAGGAAAGATCGAAGAGCTGGCTGCTTTGCCTAAGGTCACCTTCACGACGGAAGAGTTGGCCCGTATCGCGGAGATTGGCGACAACGCTAATTGCATGAGCCTGAAAGGGGCCAATCCTGAGTATAGCGGCGATGTCTCGCCCGACCGCTGGGGGCTGAGTAAAGAGCTAGAAGCCGTCGCGAAGCGCTGGGCGATCAACCCGGGGGTAGACCTGGCCCACGCCGTTCATGTGGCGGAGACGGCTCCCTAGAGCGTGTCATGAACTTCGAGGACTCCACAACAATGTCAGGCAGCCCGCATGTTCCCGGAGGGATGCTGGAAATTAGGCCCGCCTGAGGCGGGTGAAGCGAGCGCAGCGAGCGGGAACCGGTCGGTTGGCCAACCAGCGCGGAGCGTTGTCATCCTGAGCGAAGCGCAGCGGAGTCGAAGGACCTCGCAAGCTCTTTTTGGGCTTGGTTTGTCTGAGGTGGCTTGCGAGGTCCTTCTCCCGCGCCTGCGGGATCAGGATGACAAGCGTGTGCGAACCCTTTCCCGAAATCATGTCCGACCCGAGCGCGCTCCAGAGGGGCGCCGGAAGCGCGGATACTCCCTATCCTCCGCCCCATCCGGGGCCGCGATCGCTTTTGGATTGAGGTTCCGATGGTTCTCGTTTCGCTCCCACCCGCCGAAGGCGGGCTAATTTACAGGACGCGTCCGGCGTCAAAGTGCATGACACGCTCTAAGAGGAGGCTTCACTCTTCGATCTCGGGCATATAGCACGGCGGGCTGGCGCACCTGATCGGCTGATTCTTCTCGTCAGTCGACAAGATTAAAGATCTGGCAGCGACAACCTTCTTCCGGACGAGCTTTTGTTGAGCAACAATCCGCCGGTTGCGCACCTTTTTTCCCTGTGCTGTGGCTTTTTTCATCGGAATCGATTCTGTGCTCCCGAGAACCCATACTCTACGGTGGGTTTCATCTTATCATCTTAGGTAACGACGCTCTGGAAACAAGAGTAGAAGCGCTCCCGGCGGCCGACGTCGGCATCGCCACGCCACAGGAACGGACGTCTCGATGAAGTCAACTATCGGAGGTGGTCTTTGTGAAAGCGAAAGGGTGATCCGCCTGAGCCGCCCCGTCATGCATCAGCGGGCAAACGACAACGTCTCGGAAGATCGCGGTGGCGCGCTCCATCTGATTTGTCGCGCCTCGCGTGAAGGCACGCCGGGAGGAGACGTTCGCCTTTGTCTTGGAAGAGCTTGTCGCGTCTGCATCTTTATCAGGCCCGGCCACGGCTTCCGCAGTGGCCACCTCGGCGTCGCTCAAATCCTTTTCACAAAACTCAATGAGCCCGGCAGAGGGAATTTGCCTCTGACACGCCGGGACTGGTATGTTGAGGGCGCGAGCCAGCCGGGCGGGTCGTTGACCTAACGAGTCGCACTTCTGGCTCGGTGCCAGCACGCCCATGACTGATCGAACCGCCAACCTGCCTGGTTTGCTGGCTAACTTCTCGCCAGCTTACTTCTCGCTCGTGATGGCGACCGGTGTCGTTTCGATCGCTTCCGGCTTTCTGGGATTCCCCTGGATCGCTCGTGTGCTTTTTGGGATCAATCTCGCTGCTTACATCGTGATCTGGGGCCTGCAAGTGGGCCGTCTTTTTCGCTATCCCCGACGTATGCGCGCCGATCTCGCGAGTCATGACCGCGGAGCCGGTTTCCTGACCGTCGTCGCGGCAACCGCCCTGATTGGGAGCGAGTTTCATCTCAGGCTTGGGGCTGACTCGGTTGCGGTGGCGTTTTGGTTCTTTGCGCTCGGCCTCTGGATCATTCTTCTCAACTCCTGGTTTGCCGCCGCCGTCATGGTCGATCCCAAGCCGACTCTTGATCGCGGGATCGACGGGAGTTGGTTTCTTCTCACTGTCTCAACCCAATCGATCGCGGTCCTCGGAACTTATATCGCGGGGCAGTTTCGCGTTCCCGAGCAAATTATCTTTGTCTGCCTCGCCTTCTATATGCTCGGCGCCATGTTCTATCTTTGGGTTATCGGCCTCGTCCTCCTGCGCTGGCTCTTTTATCCGATGGAACGCAAGGAAGCCCTCAGCCCGAACTACTGGATCAACAGCGGCGCCATGGCCATCACGACCCTCGCAGGCGCGCGCCTGATCGCGACGACGAGCCCTCATGTCGCGTCGCTTGCGCACTTTCTGACCGCGTTCAACCTGCTCTTCTGGGCGACGGCCAGTTGGTGGATCCCGTTTTTGATTCTCGTTAATGCCTGGCGATTGTTCGTCGAGCGCTTTCCCGTGCGCTATGAACAGGGCTATTGGTCGATGGTCTTTCCGCTTGGGATGTATGCCGCCTGCACTTGGGACTACGCGCAGTCGGCGGCTATTCCGTTCCTAAAGCCGGTTGCACACGGTATGCTCTTCGTCGCCTGGGCCGCATGGCTGCTCACCACCTTCGGCCTGCTCAAAGCCATTCTGAGATGGCTCAAACAGACGCGACATCCTGACCTGCAAGCCATCCTGCCGTCTCACAAATGATCGAGCGCAATTCTTGATTCACCAGAAAGAGGTTGTCATCCTGAGCGGAGTGAAGCGAAGCGGAACGTAGCCGAAGGATCTCGCGAGTGATTTGCCTGCCTCGTTAAGGCGAAGTTACATCGAGAAACGCTTGGGAGGTCATTCGACTCCGCTGCGCTCCGCTCAGGATGACAATGCTACTTTCTCTGGCGTATCTCTCTTACTCTCGCGACGATCGATTCGGTTCCCATTCCGTAGTAAGCGATCAGCTCTTCCGGCTTTCCTGACTGCCCGAACTGATCGTCCACGCCGATAAAAGCCATCCGAACCGGATAATTTCGCGCGAGACACTCCGCGACTGCAGAGCCCATCCCTCCAGTTATCTGATGTTCTTCCACTGTCACAATTGCGTGCGTTTCCCGCGCGAGGGAAACAACCGCGTCCTTATCCAGAGGCTTGATCGTCGATAGGTTCAGGACTTTGATGCTGATGCCATCCGCTTCCAACTGTCTGGCGGCCAGGAGCGCTTTATGAACCAGGGCTCCGGTAGCGATGACGCCCACCTCCGCCTTCTTGTCACCCTGGTAAAAGATGCACGCTTTGCCTATTTCGAAAGCCGTATCCTCCGTAGTGATGACGGGTGTTTTCTCGCGGGCCAGACGAACGTAGGTCGGTCCAATGGTCTTCACTGCAGCTACCGTGGCCTTCCTGGCTTCGATTGCGTCACAGGGCGAGATGACAGTCATGCGTGGCAGGACACGCGTGATCGCGATGTCTTCCAAAGCCTGATGACTCCCGCCATCCGGACCGACTGAGACGCCTGCATGACTGCCAGCAATCTTCACATTGACGTTGTTATAGCAAATGGTGGTGCGAATCGGTTCCCAGTTACGACCGGGGCTAAACATCGCGTAGGATGAGATAAAAGGAACCTTGCCCATCGCGGCCATGCCGGAGGCGACGCTCGCCAGATTCTGCTCAGCCACGCCTACTTCGATAAAACGCTCAGGGAACGCCTCTTTGAATAGGCTCATCTTGGTCGAGTCGGTGAGGTCCGCGCAGAGACCAACGACGTTGGGATTTTCCTTGCCCGCGAGGAGGAAGCCTTCGCCGAAGCCGCTGCGGATGGCTACTTGTTCGACATCTTCGTCAAAGACTTTTGGATTCAAGCTATTCATGCTCGCTCCTGATTCTTCCGCCCAGAGTCCGTAACTCAGCCAGCGCCATCTCTGCCTGCTTCTTATCCGGAGGTTTGCCGTGCCAATGAAAGTCGCGCTCGAACTCCTTCACGCCTTTGCCCGGAATGGTGTCGGCAAGGATCATCGATGGCTTTTCAAAGACTGCTTTGGCTGCCTCGACGGCTCCGACGATCTCCCGGAAGTCATGTCCGTTGATTTCCTGGACATGCCAGCGAAACGCTTCCCATTTCTCGCGCAACGGCTCGAGCGGCATGACGTTATCGGTAAAGCCGTCGATTTGGATCTTGTTGCGATCGAGAATGGCTATGAGATTTCCTGGTTTCTCCTTGCCCGCGAGCATGGCGGCTTCCCAGCTCTGACCTTCCTCGAGTTCGCCGTCACTCATCAGACAATAGAAGTAGCGATCACTCTTGCGGCCGCGATCGATTCTGTCGGCCAGGGCCATCCCGACTGCTTGCGATAGGCCGGAGCCGAGCGGCCCCGAACTCGTTTCCAGCATGGGCAGAAACTCGCGGTGCGGGTGGCCTTGCAGCCGTGAGCCAAATTTCCGCAAAGTCATCAACTCACTGACAGGGAAATAACCGGCGTGCGCCATCGCCGCGTAAAGGACAGGACAGATATGGCCATTGGAAAGAATCAGCCGGTCGCGCTCGGGCCAGCTCGGGTTCTTCGGGTCCTGCTTGAGGATGTGGAAATAGAGCGCGGTAAAAACATCCGCCATGCCCAGAGGACCAGCGGTATGACCCGAGCCGGCTTCCAGCAACATCTCGATGATCGATTTCCGGATACCGTTGGCCTGTTCTTCCAGCGATTGAATCTCTTTGTCCGTCAAACTCATTTACGCGCTTCCTACGACTCATTAGACGACAGTTTGGGCGCGTGCGCAGTGCCGCTGCATCCTTCGGAGATTCTCTCAGCCGCGGCTGCAAGATTTTCGGAGCGACTCACGGGATGGGAAGAACTGGCTGCCACGCCTAAATTCTTCGGGGATAAAATCGGATGAGAATGGGAAGAAGACTTACAGCGAGCGCGGACGGCGGGAATCAGGCCCCGGCGAGCCAGTTCAGGGGCGATGCTCGCGCGCTGGCGGAAGAATTGCGCCGCAAAATCCGCGGCGAAGTGCGCTTCGACTCCGGGAGCCGCGCGCTTTATGCGACTGATAGTTCTAACTATCGCGAAGTGCCAATTGGCGTCGTCATTCCAAGAAGTTTGGACGACGTCATCGAGACGGTAGCGATCGCAAACCGCTTCGGCGCGCCGATCCTGGCGCGCGGCTGCGGCACCAGTCTCGCCGGCCAGTGCTGCAACGTCGCGGTCGTGATCGACACCTCGAAATACTTCAACAATTTCATCGCGATCGATCCGCAGAAACGTCTCGTGACCACGCGGCCGGGGATCGTGCTCGACGATTTGCGGGCGCGCACAGCACCGCATCAGCTCACTTTCGGTCCCGACCCCGCGACCCATAACCGCTGCACGATCGGCGGAATGATCGGCAACAATTCTTGTGGGGTGCATTCGGTCATGGCGCAGTTCGCCGGCACCGGCGCGCGCACGTCGGACAATCTCGAGAGCCTTGAGATTCTCACCTACGAAGGGCTCCGAATGCGCGTCGGGAAAACGAGCGAAGCTGAGCTGGAGACGATCGTTAGGGGAAACGATCCGCGCGCCGAGATCTATCGGAAGCTCAAAACGTTGCGCGACAAATACGCGCCGCTCATTCGTGCGCGTTTTCCGAAAATCCCTCGCCGTGTTTCCGGTTACAACCTCGACGATCTCCTCCCGGAAAACGGCTTCCACGTCGCCCGTGCGCTCGCCGGGACCGAAGGCACGTGTGTCACCATTTTGGAAGCGACGCTCCAGCTTATTCCGGAGGTGAAAGCGCGCTCGCTTCTTGTCCTCGGTTACCCCGATGTGTTTGAGGCGGGCGACGATTGTCCGAAAATCATGCAGCACGAGCCGATCGGTCTCGAAGGGTTTGATGGCGAGATGGTCGAGTTGATGAAGAAGCACCACGTGCATGCCGACGAGATCAAGCTCCTGCCCGAAGGCCACGGTTGGCTCATGGTCGAATTTGGCGGCGAAGACAAACGCGAAGCCGATGACCGGGCGCGCCAGTTGATGAGCGCCCTAACGAAAAGCAGCAGTGCGCCCACGATGAAACTCTACGACGACCCGGAGACCGAAGCGAAGCTCTGGGAAGTACGCGAGAGCGCGCTGGGCGTGACCGCTTTTGCGCCTAACGAACCTGACCGCTGGCCGGGCTGGGAAGATTCCGCGGTGCCACCGGAGCGGATCGGAGATTACTTGCGCGACCTGAAGAAGCTCTACGCGCGCTACGATTACGACGCCTCGGTCTATGGCCACTTCGGCCAGGGGTTGGTGCATGGCCGCCTGCCATTTCAATTCGGGAGCAGCATCGGGCGGGAAAAATTCCGGCGCTTTCTCGATGACGCGGCCGATCTCGTCCTGAGCTACGGCGGCTCGATTTCGGGTGAGCATGGCGACGGCCAGGCGCGCGCGGCCTTGTTGCCGAAGATGTTTGGCGAAGAACTGGTCGAAGCCTTTCGCCAATTCAAATCGATCTGGGATCCGCAATGGAAAATGAATCCCGGCAAGATCGTCAGGCCGAATCCGCCCGATCAGGAGTTGCGGCTCGGGCCAACCTATCAGCCGGCGGATCCGAAGACGTTCTTTAAGTTTCCCGATGATCGCGGGAGTTTCGCGCGCGCGGCCTTGCGCTGCGTCGGGGTGGGAAAATGCCGGCGTGAAAGTGGCGGCACGATGTGCCCGAGCTACATGGTCACGCGCGAGGAAAAAGACAGCACCCGCGGACGCGCGCGACTCCTTTGGGAAATGCTCGAAGGCCAGGTGATCGGAAAGAATGGCTGGCGCGACGAGTACGTGAAGGATGCGCTCGATCTCTGTCTCGCCTGCAAAGGTTGCAAGTCTGATTGCCCGGTGAATGTGGACATGGCGACCTACAAGGCCGAGTTCTTGGCGCACTACTACAAAGGACGGCTGCGCCCGTTGCACGCCTACGCTTTTGGTTTGATCCATGTTTGGGCGCGGCTCGCGCAGGTCGCGCCTTCGTTAGTTAACTTCGTCAATCGCGCCCCTATCATCAGCAGCCTGACGAAAGCGGTGATCGGCGTCGC
>JBDTIQ010000090.1:0-3528 GCA_039936335.1 Chthoniobacterales bacterium | reverse complement strand
CATCGTCAGTCTATGATTCCCTTATAGAACGCGAATTTTGTCGAGAGAAAGGGACATGTTTTCGCTGGCACCGGATTTTCTTTTTAGTCGCTTCGCGGCGCGCGCTCGACTTAGCGCGCGCGCGTGATAGGGAGATTTGCCATTGATGAAGAAGCGCGCAGAGGGAGTTCCGATCCACGCCGGCCAGTTCGAGTTTGTGAAGATCAACGCCGGTCGGCAGGATTGGCGTGATATCTACCACTGGGTTCTGGCCCTGAGCTGGCCAAAATTCGTCGCGTTCATCTCGAGCGTTTACCTCGCGATCAACCTCATCTTTGCCGCGCTCTACGCGACCGGGAATAACTGCATCGACGGCCTCCAGCACGGCCAGCTGCTCGACGCGTTTTTCTTCAGCGTGGAAACACTCGCCACGGTCGGCTACGGACACATGTTTCCGGTGACGCTTTACGGGCATTTTCTCACCACGCTGGAGATCATGACCGGGATGTTCTGGCTCGCGGTCATCACCGGTCTCATCTTCGTGCGCTTCTCGCGACCGACGGCGCGAATCGAGTTCAGCCGGAACGTGGCGATCGCGCCCTTCGACGGCCAGCCGAACCTCATGATCCGCGTCGCCAACCTGCGCCATCACAGCATGGTCGAGGCGGAATTCCGGATCATGTTCATGCGCGACGAGGCGATTTTGGAGGACCCGGCGTTCCGCAAGTTTTACCAGCTCAAGCTCGTCTTCGACCGGCTGATTATGTTTCCGACGGTCCTTACGTTGCGCCACGTGATCGATGAGACGAGCCCACTCTACGGCGAAACCGCCGAGTCACTGGAAGCGAGCGACGGCCGATTTGGCGTGTCGATCGTTTGTATCGAAACCGTGATCCCCGCGACCGTCGAAAGTCACCGCGATTACACTTGGAAAGATGTGCGTTTCGGCGAGCACTTCGTCGATATCTACCGACCCACCGCCGATGGCCGGCTCAGTGTCGATTACGGGCGGTTGCACGAGACGGAACCGGTCGTCGCAGTCGCACGGGAACGGGAAGATTAACCGCGGAGGCGCAGAGAACGCAGAGGCGGGGAGGACCAGCACAATCCGTCATCCTGAGCGGAGCGCAGCGGAGTCGAAGGATCCGGCGAAGTTTTCGAGAAGCTCGTTCGCTGGATCAATAGGGGAAATTTCCCATAAACCTCAAAACAGCTGCCAGATCCGCGCCATCCCGTAGCTGAGCAGCGCGCTCACCGGCAACGTGAAAACCCAGGCCCAAACGATCCGCCTCACGACGGTCCACTTCACCCCGCTGAACCGTTTCACCGCGCCCACACCCATGATCGAAGTCGAGATCACATGCGTGGTCGAAAGCGGAATCCCGTAGTTGCTCGCGATCTGGATGATGACCGCCGCGCTCGTCTCCGCCGCGAAACCGTGGACCGGTTGCAGCTTCACCATCTTGTGGCCGAGCGTGCGGATAATGCGCCAGCCGCCGCCCGCGGTTCCCGCCGCCATCGTTGTCGCGCAGAGCACCACGACCCAGGTCGGCACCTCGAAAACCGGCGTGCGGAGGAAGTGGAGAACTGGCGGAAGATTCGCAAACGCGCCGTTTTTCGTGCCGGCAAAAAGCGCGAGCGCGATGATGCCCATGGTCTTCTGCGCGTCGTTCGTGCCGTGGCTGTGCGCCATCCACGCGGCGCTCACGAGCTGCAACTTGCCGAAGACCTTGTGGATGAAATGCGGAGTAAACGATTGCAGCACGAGCAGCAGGAGGAACATCAGCAGCCCGCCGAGAATGAAGCCGGCTATCGGCGAAGTGATCATCGGAAGCACGACCTTGGGCCAGAGACCCGCCTGCCATTTCAGCACGGAAAAATCGCCGCCGGCCGAAGCGATCGCCGCGCCGCAGAGACCGCCGATCAACGCGTGACTCGAACTCGACGGCAGACCCAGAAGCCACGTCGCCAGGTTCCAAATGATCGCGCCAAAAAGCGCGCAGAGCACCGTGCGCATCGTCACGACTTTCAGGTCGACGATGCCTTTGCCGATCGTCGACGCGACCGCGGTGCCCATGAGCGCGCCGGTTAAATTAAAGAACGCCGCCATCGCGATCGCCTGGCGCGGCGTGAGGACTTTGGTCGAGACGACGGTCGCGATCGCGTTCGCCGCGTCGTGAAAACCGTTGATGTATTCGAAGGCGACCGCCGCGAGGACGACCAATAAAAAGAGCGTCATGCGAAGGTGGCGCGTCGTTTGCCTAACGAATCAGGAATACTTGAGCACAACCTGGAGAATGATGTTGCCAGCGTCGCGGCAGCGATCGATCACCTTCTCGAGCAGCTCGTAGAGGTCGCGCAAAAAAATGATCTGCTTCGGGTGGTAATCGCCGTGATAGAGATCGCGCAAGAGCTCGAGCTCGAGCTTATCCGCGCTGCCTTCGATCGTCTGCAAGGTCGCGTTCATTTCCCGCGCTGTCGCGACGTCGGTGCCTTTGCGCAACTCTTTCACCATCGCGAGGACGGCTTCGGCCGCCTGGTCGAGGAGCTGCAGATGTTTGGTGAAATTCTCCGCGCGCAAATCACCGGGACAAATCAGAATCCGCTCGCCGATTTTCTCGACCGTCTTCGGGATTTTATAGAGCGCGGTGGCGAGCGCTTGGATGTCTTCGCGCTCGAGCGGCGTGATGAAAGTCTTGCACAGCTGCTCCGTCAGCTCCTGGGTGATCTTCTTATCCTTGCGCCGGCTGTGAACGAATTCTTCGAGGCTCTGCGGCGAATCGTGCTGCTCCAGTTTCGCGAGCAGATCGACGAGGTGATGCACGCTGCTGTCGGCCTGCTGTGCGCTCGCCTCGAGCAGGTCGTAAAATTTCTCATCGTGTCCCAGCAGTTTCTTAATCGAGAGCATAGGCAACTTTCGCTCTGCGCTTAACGCAGATCGCGAGCGCGGCCAAGTGAAAAGCTTTAATCGCGGGCCAGCCCGATGTTGCTATAGCGGCGCACGCCCGTGATCTCGGCGCCGAGCCAGACGGGCGGAGAAAATTTTTGGGCCGTCGCCTGGTCGGGAAATTCCACCTCGGCGACCACGAGTCCGGTATTCGAGCCGCGATAAACATCGATCTCGATCTTGAGTTTCCGCCACGGCGCGTCGTAGCGGATTTTCGTTAGGCGCGCACCGGTTGTCGCCGGCCAGAGGAGGGCAAACTGCTGCGCCGTCAGCTTCATTTCCCGCTCCTCGCGCCCGACTTTGGCGTCCCGCTTAAAGGTCAAAACGTAGTGCCGCCCGTAACGCCGCAGACGCACCTGCGCCTTCTTGCTCACGACGAGATAACCTTGCTCGATCTCTCGATGCGGCAGTTGCTCGAGCCCGCGCGGCATTTCCCGCACGAGGAATTTCCGCTCGATCTCGAGATGCGGATCCTTCATCGCGGCGCAGTACCAGGGAGGGGACTCGAACCCCTAATCCTTGCGGAACCAGATCCTAAGTCTGGCGCGTCTGCCAATTTCGCCACCCTGGCTGCTCGCATCGGCGGCATTCTATCGCGGCAG
>JBDTIQ010000089.1:0-4008 GCA_039936335.1 Chthoniobacterales bacterium | reverse complement strand
CGTTGCCCGGATTGCACGCAGGCTTCGCATGCGAAGATTATCCCGCCGCCATCACCTAGACCTGCTTTTCGTTAGTCTCTTCCTTATCAACTTCGGGATCAGCCCGGTCGTCGACGCCCAGCTCGGGGCTCGCTCCCCGAGCGCAACGGAGAGCGTCACGCCCGTCCCGAAGGCGTCGCCGACGCCGGTGCCGCTCCCCGACACGGTCGCGGCCGCGGAAATAACCTCCGACAAACTGCAGGAACTAGAGGGCGACCTCTCCGCCGTCCAGACCACTAAGGTGGTGGCCGAAGAGCTTCCGGCCACGAGTCAGGAGATCGCGGCGTTATCGGCGGAAACGACGCGCAGCCTGCGACCAGGCACGCCGCTGGAAACCCTCAGCGACCTCGAGGCGCGATGGAAAAAGCTGGGTGAGCAGCTCACGCTCTGGGCGCGTGAACTCACCAGTCGCGCGAGCGTTCTCGAAAAGGAGATGGAGTCCTTGCCTGACTGGCAATCGACCTGGACGCAAACGCTCGAGGTCTCCCGCAACTCATCCGCGCCGCCGGAAGTAACCGAACGGATTAAGAGTTTGCTGGCGGCGATCACGCGTACGAAATCTGTCTTGCAAGCGCGCGGCGCGGCCATCCTCACTCTCCAGAGCAAGGTGGCGGAACAAATGCAGCGTACGACCGGCGCGCTGCGTCTGATCAAGCTGGCGAAGAGTGAGGCGGTCGAGCAACTGGGCGTGCGGGATAGCCCGCCGATCTGGAGCGCCGAAATCCGCGCCGCGGCGGCCCACGGTCTGGTCGCGGAAACGCAGAGCTCCTTCGCGGTCCAGTTCGCGCAACTTCGCGTTTATCTCGCGCGGGAGTGGGTCAAGCTGATCTATCTCGCGCTCTTCTTTTGCGGCGCCGCCTTCCTGCTCTTTCGCGTCAAACATCAGGCGGCGCGCTGGACCGCGGAAGACCCGGCGCTGGAGCGCGCAAATCGCGTTTTGCAATTGCCGCTGGCGACGGCGGGCGTGCTCACTTTTCTCGTCGCCCGCCCGCTTTGCCAGCAGGCGCCCCGGCTTTTCTGGGCGGCGGCGGCCGCGCTCGCACTGATCCCGATCGTGGTCCTTTTGCGGCGACTGCTCGATCGCCATCTCTTTCCGATTCTGGATGCGCTGGTGGTTTTTTACATCGTGGCGCAGCTCCGCAAGCTCGCGGCTACTCTCCCGGTTCTGTCGCGCGTGTTCCTGCTTCTGGAAATGGCCGGCGGGATCATTTTTCTCCTCTGGTTTATTCGTTCCACCCGCTTATCGGCGGAGGACGGTGTCGCGCGCAAGATCACGCGAGCCGGCGCGCGCATCGGCCTCGTCCTCTTCGCCGCCGTCTTCGCCGCGAACTCGTTAGGCTACGTGCGCCTCGCAAACTACCTCGGCACCGGCGCGCTCGCCGCCGCCTATCTCGCGATTCTGCTTTATGCTTCCGCCGGGATTCTGGAAGGGCTGGTTTTTTTCGCTCTGCAGATTCGCCCATTCGCGGCGCTTGGCACGGTGCGCGACTATCGACCGCTGCTGCGGGCGCGGATCGGATGGTTCTTTTATCTCGCGGCTTTCGTCCTCTGGCTGTCGCTTACGCTCGAGGCTTTTTCGCTGCGCACACCGATCGTTGAGCAGGTCACCAGGTTCGTCACCGCTGAAATCAGCGTCGGATCCCTGCGGCTTTCGCTGGGGGCCGTGCTCGCGTTTGCGCTCTGTGTCTGGCTGGCCGTCCTCCTTTCGCGCTTCGTCCGGTTCATTCTCGAAGGCGATATCTACGATCGGCTCCACGTCGCGCGCGGTTCGGCTTTCGCGGTCTCGACCATTCTTCACTACATCATCCTGCTCCTCGGTTTTTTCGCCGCGCTTGCCGCGGTCGGCGCGGACCTGACAAAGTTCGCCATTCTGGCAGGTGCGTTCGGCGTTGGGATCGGATTTGGGCTGCAGCATATTTTCAATAATTTCGTTTCTGGATTGATCCTGCTTTTCGAACGCCCGGTGCAGGTCGGCGACGTGATCGAGGTCGGCGGCTCGACGGGAAGGATTCAGCGAATCGGAATTCGAGCCAGCATCATCCGGTTGGCGGATAGTTCGGAGTTGATCGTGCCTAACGGACTCCTCATTTCGGAAAAAGTCGGCAATTGGACGCTCTCTAATCGGCAGCGACGGATGGAACTGGAAGTTGGCGTCGCCTATGGGACCGAGCCGCAGCGCGTGCTCGATCTTCTCACGCAGACGGCGGCGGCTCACCCGCTGGTCTCGACCCGCCCGGCGCCGGAGTCTTACATGGAGGGCTTCGGAGCGGACGCGCTCCTATTCAAACTGTTCTTCTGGGCGGACGATTTTGATCAATGGCTGCGGATCAAGAGCGACGTGACCGTGACCGTAAACGGCGCACTTGCGGAGGCCGGGATCCCGATCCCTTTCCCGCAACGCGACCTGCATTTGGAAAGCATCAAGCCGGTCGTGACGGCGGCGTTGCACAAAGGCGAGAGCGCGGCTCCGGACGAAAGCGCACGCCAACAATAACAGAAATCACCTTCGCGATTTACTGGTCGGCTTTCGGTCCCGACGGCTCGGCACCACCAGGATCGGGCAGCGCGCGCTTACCTCACAGTCTGAATCTTGATGAAATTCGATCCGCGCGCCTCGCCTGCTGGCATGCCACCGACGACGAGAATCTTATCCCCCGTGCGCACCACCCGCAGCTTCTGCAAAGCCGATTCAGCCTGTTGCACGAGAGCTGCAAACGTCTCCGGAATTCCTTCGATGAGCAGCGGTTTGAGGCCCCAGAAAAGATTCAAGAAATGATAGATTCCAACCTTCGGGGTGAGCGCAAAAAGCGGCGCCTTGGGCCGTTCCGCCGCCATCAGACGCGCGGTGTAACCGCTGGTCGTGAGGACCGCGATCCCGTGCACATCGATCACCCGCGCGATCGCCGTCGCGGCTTCGCTCAGCGCATGCGAATCAGTCACATCGCTCGCCGGGTAGCTCTTGAATTCAATCACGCCTTCCACTTCTGATGCGATGCGCGACATCATCTCGACGGCGCGGACGGGAAACGCACCGATCGCCGATTCGCCCGAGAGCATGACGGCGTCTGTGCCGTCGATAATCGCATTCGCGACATCACTCGCCTCCGCCCGCGTCGGACGCGGCTCCCTGATCATGCTCTCCAGCATTTGAGTGGCAGTGATGACCGGCAATCCCGATCGGTTACATCTTTCGATGATCTGCTTTTGCAGCATCGGAACTTTCTCGGGACTGACCTCCACCCCGAGATCGCCGCGCGCGACCATGATGCCGTCCGATTCCTCCAGGATCTCTTCGAAATGTTCGACGGCCTGCGGTTTCTCGATTTTCGCGATGACAGGTGTGGACGCTCTCTGTGCAGCCAGAAGTTTTTTTAAAATCCGGATATCCTCCGCGGCGCGCACGAAACTCAACGAGATCCAATCAACCTGCTGCTCCAATCCAAACGCGACATCCCGCCTGTCTTTCTCAGTCAGGGAAGGCAGTGACAGAGTCAGATGCGGAAAGTTGACTCCGCTGCGGCTTTTGAGCACGCCTCCTTCGAGCACTCGGCACCGCAACGCGCGGCCGGCTACTTCCGCGACCTCCAATTCAAACAACCCATCCGTCAGCAAGACGCGCATGCCTGGCCGAGCCTCATCCGCCACGCGGTCATAATCGATCGGGATCACGCCTGGTCCGCCGGTAAATTCGGCCTCCGGCACGAGCGAAACCGTGGCGTCACGCATGAGTATCATTTCGCCACCCGGCAATTGTCCGACCCGGATTTTCGGGCCCTGCAAATCCTGCAAGATGGTGACCGGCGTATCCAGTTCCCGCGAGATCGCTCGCAGGGTGGCGATGTTGCGCTTGTGGTCCTCATGAGTGCCATGAGAGAAATTGAGACGTGCCACGTCCATTCCAGCCTGGACAAGTTGACGAATGACTTCCGGCGAGCTGCTCGCCGGTCCCAGGGTCACAACGATCTTCGT
>JBDTIQ010000088.1:0-18515 GCA_039936335.1 Chthoniobacterales bacterium | reverse complement strand
ACGCATTCGCTCGGCAAACTGTCGCGCCCGGCGCGCCCGGTTTCCTGGTAGTAGCTCTCGATGTTCTTCGGCAGATCGTAGTGCACGACGAAGCGCACGTTCGGTTTGTTGATCCCCATTCCGAAGGCGATCGTCGCGCTCACCACCCGCACGTCGTCGCGCAGGAACATCTCCTGGTTGCGCGAGCGCTCGTCGCCCTCGAGCCCGGCGTGATACGGCTTCGCCGGAATGCCGGCGGCGGTTAACTTGCTCGCGATCGAGTCGGCGGATTTGCGGCTCGCGCAATAGACGATCCCGCTGTCGTCAGGCCGCTCGCGCAGAAAGGCGAGCACCTGGTCGAAGGGCGAAGCCTTCGGCACCACGCGATAAGTCAGGTTTGGCCGGTCGAAGCTCGCGACGTAAACCTGCGGGTCGCGTAGTTTAAGTTGCTCAAGAATGTCCTCGCGCACCCGCTCCGTCGCAGTCGCGGTTAAGGCCATGATGGGAACCTTGGGCAAGAGGCTGCGGAGCTTTTTCAGCTCGCGATATTCGGGCCGGAAATCGTGGCCCCATTCGCTGATACAATGCGCCTCGTCGATGGCGATCTGCGCGACGTTCCACTCTTTCACCTTCTCGATGAACGACTCGAGCATGAGCCGCTCCGGCGCGACGTAGAGCAGTCGGAACTCGCCGTTATACAGCCCGCGCAAACGCGCCCGCGCTTCCCCGCCGTCGAGCGTCGAGTTCAAGAAAGTCGCCGCCACTCCGCTTGCCTGGAGCGCGTCGACTTGGTCCTTCATGAGCGAGATCAGCGGTGAAATCACGATCGTTAGGCCGTCGCGCAAGAGCGCGGGAAGTTGAAAACAAAGCGACTTCCCGCCGCCGGTCGGCATGAGGGCAAAGACGTCGCGTCCCGCGAGCGCATCGCGCACGATCTGCTCCTGCAAAGGACGAAAAGTCTCGTAGCCGAAGTGTTGCTTGAGGGCGGGGAGCAGTTTCACGCGCGCACATTATCACTCGCAAAACACCGGTGCACGACGGAAAGGCGTCCATCGTATGAAAAGGTTCCGATTCCTCTTCGCTCTCCTCATTTTGTTGTCCTTTACGCACAGCGAGGCGGCTGATGCTCCACCGAAGCTGCTGAGCTGGTCGGAGCTCTCCGCGATGGCGTTGCCGGCGCCCGCGAAACGCATCACCTACGGCAGCGGCCCACAGCAGTTTGGCGAACTGCGTTTGCCGAAAGGCGCCGGGCCTTTTCCGGTCGTCGTAATCGTGCACGGCGGCTGCTGGATGGCGGCCTTCGATTACGTTTACATGACGCGGCTGGCCGCATGGCTGGCGGAGCGCGGCGTCGCTAGTTGGACGATCGAATATCGGCGTGTCGGTGATGAGGGCGGCGGCTGGCCGGGGACTTTTCTCGACGTGGCGAACGCGACCGACGATCTGCGCAACATCGCGAAGACTGAACCGATCGATCTGAAGCGCGTTTACGCGGCAGGGCATTCCGCCGGTGGCCAACTTGCGCTCTGGCTCGCGACACGCGCGCGTCTTCCGAAAGAGAGCGAAATCTATCGCCCAAATCCACTCACGATTCGCGGGGTGCTCGGACTCGCCGCGGTGACCGATCTTTATGAATACCGGAAAGGTTCGCCGGAGAGCTGTCACGGATCGGTCGATCAGGTGATGGGTGGTTCGCCGGAGAAATATCCGCGTCGTTATGCCGAGACTTCGCCGGAGCAGTTGTTGCCGCTCGGGGTGCCGCAAGTTTTCATCCAAGGCGATGACGATCCGATCGTCGATCCGGGTCCCGTGCGGACCTATGTCGAAGCGGCGAAAAAAGCGGGCGACCGCGCGGAACTGTTGGCCTTGCCGAACGCGGGCCATTTCGAAGCCTCAGTTCCCTTGCCGCCGACCGAGGCGACTTTCGAGCAAGCGCTCTACTGGTTGCTTCAACCGAACAACAAGTCCCGAACTCGTTAGTTAAATTCCAGCTAGGCTTTTGTGAAGCTGGTGTGCCGGACGTTGAAATCCTCCGCCGTCGCGACCTCGGGGTTGAGCCACTCGATGACGGCGGCGTAGCCCAGGCTTTCCGGGTCGTGATGTAGATAATCCGGCGCCACCGCCAGCGGAAGGAAGCCCTGTTTGATCTGGAAGGATAGCGTCGGATCGCTCAGGTCGCCGGCCATCACGCGCAGGACATATTGCTCCGCGGTCAGCCGATCAGCATAACGAAAGTAACCGCAGAGTCGCGCACCGGCGCGCGTGCGGAGGAGGCCGAGCTGCCTAACGAGCGCGCGGCGGGCCTGGTAAAGTTTTTTCCCGATCCTGCGACCCTGCTCCGCCGGCCGCACCATCACTTCCGCGCCGTAGAGCGTGCGGCCTGTCGGGTTGTGATTCCGAAACGTCCCGTGCTCGGTGAAATCGCGCCAGCTCGTCGTCATGTCGTAATCATCCCAGAGCACAATCAGACTCGCCGCCATCCCGACGACGCGCGGCCGATTTTTTTCCACCGCCACAAACTGTCCTTCCGGGAAAACCTCCAGATGCGAAGCGAGCTGCGCGCCCGACCACGCCGGACTCGCATGATAAACCTCCTGCGTCATCTCAATGATCTGGGGGAAATCCTCCCGGCGCGTATTGCGCACGATCACTTCCGGCCGTGGGGCGCCGGCTCCGCTCATAACTTCACCAGTTCCGTTTTCTCGAGCAGATCCTGCGTGCGTTTGCTGTCGCGCAACGGCAGCACCGTGCCGGTTTCGCGACCTTCCTGGATCGTGTTCAGATTGAGCTCGCCGATCACCATCATCTCTTGGTTCACCGTGCCCTCGGCGAGAATCCCATCGCGTGAGAAGGAAAAATCGCTCGGCGTAAGAATCGACGCCTGCCCGTAGTTGAGCGAGACCGCCGGCACCATCGGGAGTGAGCCGACCGTGCAGGCTTGGATCACGTAAACCTGGTTCTCGATCGCCCGCGCATGCGCGCAATAACGGACGCGCAAGAAACCCTGGCGATCGTCTGTGCAGCTCGGCGTGATGATGATTTGCGCATCCTCCCGCGCGGCCGCGCGCGCGATCTCGGGGAACTCGATGTCGTAGCAGATCGCAATCGAGACTTTGCCAAAGTCGGTCTCGAACACCTTCAGCTTCTCGCGCGGCGCGATATCCCATTCCTCCGCTTCGAAACGCGTCATGTTCATCTTCCCCTGCACGCCATAGTCACCAGACGGGCTGAAGAAATGCGAGTCGTTATAGATCGCATTCTTCTTTTCATCGAAGACGGGGATCGTCCCGGCGACGATGTAAATCTTATGTTCCCGCGCCAGCTCGCTGAAGAGCTCGAGGTAATGCGGCACCTGGCCCGCGAGATCGATGATCTGCTCGCGGATCGGTCGCCGCACGTTGCCGAGCGTGAGCAATTGCACCGTGAAATACTCGGGAAAAACCAGGAGGTGACATTTGTAATCGACCGCCGTCTCGACCAGCGCGGTCACCTGATGGCGAAACTGCTCGAAGGTCTGGACCGGTCGGATGAAGTACTGGAGAGAAGCGACTCGGATGCGTTCCATCCTTTTCCCTCGCGGCAAATCGCGCCGGCCGCAATCGTTAGCCGGAAAAAGCCGTTAGGCACGGATTCCTCCGCCGCGTCGCGAATCTTCCGAAGCTGATTGAAGGGCGGCGTGCGAGCCTAACGTTGCTCCAACGTGGCCAGTTGCCTGCGCGGCTCCCAGCCGTGCGGCATCGGCTGGTGACTGGACCATTTCAATCCGCCGGCGCGCCAACGCTCACGCCATTGCTCGTAAGTGAATTCGTCGTCGTCGTCACTCACGCCAAACTGAAAGCCACAGCTCGGGCAAATTTCGAACGAGCCGCCGCTCGCGCGTGTCCGCGGCTTCTCTTGCAGCTTGGGATAGCCGCAAACCGGGCAGGTGTGATTCTTCTTCATCGATAAGTCCGCAGGTCTATCCGCCGGCCGGGTTGGCGATCAAAGTAACTCGCATTGCGCGGCTTGAAGAACGTCTTGGTCGTCCCGTCGCGATTATAGGCGCCAAAGGCTCCCGTGCGTGGATCGTAAACCCGGAGCGTCCCGCGATTATCCAGCTTCGCGCGGAAGCCGTCGGCGCGGGCGCGGTGTAGAAATTCCGCCGCCATCCGCGCGTAATCGTCGGCATTGCGCGCGCCGAAATCGGAGCCATGGCGCGCGAAGTGGTCGGGGAGCGAAGTAGGATTTCCCCACGTCTGCGCACTGCTTTGTGTCGTCCGGTTCGCGAAGTTTTGCGCGACCGAAGAAGTGCCCGGCAGGTGGAACCGATCCATCGAACAGCCGCGGCCGAGCGACAGATAGACCAAAACCCCGATCGTGATGGCCAGCAGCAGGACAAGTTTGAAGAAGCAACGAATCAAAGTTCCTCGATCTGCGTGCAGTTTAGTTACGCGATTCGTCCCGCGTCGAGCCTGCGAGAAGCTGAGGGGACAGGCGAGATCGGCTGAACCCGGAGTGTGTTCTAGCCTCTTGCGCGAAGATCTTCGGCCTTATAAGAACTTCATCGGACTCCGCCCGGCTCGGTCCCTCGAGTTCCATCTCATCCGGATAGCGGAACTGCCAGGCAAATGGACTCAGCAAAGCCGCAGCTTCGACAAAGTTTAGAAACGTCGGTTCAAATGCCGCCGAACGTCAATGCACCACCACGACAACCCGCCGATTCACTTCCTGCTCTTCGATCGACGCGTCCGGTGACGTAAGCAGGTTGGCCTTCCCGTAGCCACGCGTCGTGATCTGTTCCGGATTGATCCCGAGCGCCTGCACGAGATACGCCTTCACCGCTTCCGCACGGCGCCGGCTCAGGTCGAGATTGTATCCATCCGAGCCAAACGAATCGGTGTAACCCTCCAGCGTAAAAGTCGCGTCCGGGTTGCGCTTGATCAGCGTCGCGACTTTCTGCAATTGCTCGACCGCGCCGCCGCTCAGGTCGGCGCTGTCGTACGCGAAAAGCTGATTGTTAGGCATCTTGAATTTCGTCCCCGAACCAAGCGGTCCCTTTTGCGAAAGCAACGATTCGAGATCGCTGAAACCCGGCGCGTGATCGGTCCGTGGCCCTGCGCTGTCCCCGAGATTTTCGTTGAAGGCGCCTGGTCGTTTGATCGTCGTGCTCGTCGCCAATTCCGTCCCGTTGATCGCCGGCTGCGGGCGGCCGGAATCCGCCACATTATTCAACAACGCCTGCTCGCGCGTCGCGTGCGGGCTCTTCGCCAAGCTCTGCGCGGTCGTCTTCTCGATCTCGTTGATGACCGAATTTAGGTTGGTCTGCTCGACCTTCGGCTTGTCCGGGAGCACATCGCGGGTGTCGTCCGGGAGCGCGGCGGTCGAGTGCACTTCCTGAAGCAACTTGTCGAACGACTTCTGGTCTTCGGGTAACTGCACATCAGTCTTATCTGGGTTCGGCTTGGCCGCTTCAGCCACACTCGCGGCGGCCGGTTGCTCGAGCGGCCTCGGATCGACGTCGACACTCTTCACCTTGAAAATCGGCGGCTGCGATTTTTCAACGCCGAGCGGCGCGGTCGGTTGGAAATGGGTCCGATAAAAGAAGAAGCAGAGGCACGCGTGCAGCAGGAGCGATGCAATCACACCGATCAGCAGCCAATTACGCGGCTGGTTGCGGCCGGACCAGACCGGTAGCGGCGCCGAAGTGCGTGCAGTGACAGCTCTCATCCCTACTGAGACACACGACGCCGGAAAATGTTTGTCAAACCTGGAGGGAACACCCCGCGTCGCCCGCAACAGGTCGGCTTTTCTCACAGCCGACAAAACACGGACGGGACAGCGCGCGTCCCTCCAGTCGATTCACCTAACGATCGCCGCCGCGCGTCCGTTCGGAAAAGATGCGCGCTGCGCGTCGGATTTCCTCGGCGACCTGTACTTCCGGTGAGACGAATTTCGGGGTGAACCATGGATACAGACCGATCAGGTCATGCGTCACGAGGATTTGGCCGTCGCAGTCATTCCCGGAGCCGATCCCGATCGTCGGAATCGCAATCCGCGACGTGATCTGCCGCGCCGTCTCCGGCGCCACGATCTCGAGCACGACGGAAAACGCTCCCGCTTTTTCCACCGCTCGGGCATCGGCGAGAAGCAGTTCGGCTTCCGCCGCGCTCCGCCCTTTCACCTTGTAGCCGCCTTCGGTGCGCACGCTCTGTGGCAACATCCCGATGTGCGCCATCAGCGGAATCCCCGCAGCCACGATCGCCTCGATCTGCGCGCCGTGACTCACCCCGCCTTCCAGTTTCACCGCGCGCGCCCCGGCTTCGAGCAGGCGGCGCGCATTTGCGACCGCCATCTCCGGCGTGTTGTACGTGCCGATGGAAAGATCGGCCACGAGGAGTGCGCGCTTTACTCCGCGCGCGGCGGCCCGGGTGTGATGCAGCATCTCGTCGAAGGTCACCTCCGTCGTGTCGGGATAACCGAGCACAACCATGCCTAACGAATCACCCACAAGGATGATGTCGATCCCGCTTTCATCGAGGAGCCGGGCGGTCGGATAATCGTAAGCCGTGAGGGCGGTGATGCGTTCGCCCTGGCGTTTGCGCGCGCGAAAATCTTCCATGGCGCGCGACGTTACCACCGCAACGGAAGTCGCACCACTGACGGCGTCGCCGGCAGTTTGTCAGCCAGTTGCCGGATCGTTTCCGACTCGTTAGGCAGAATCAAATCGGGGCGAATCTCCGCGAGCGGCTGGAGGACAAAAGCGCGCGAACCGAGACGCGGGTGAGGCAGCGTCAGACCGGGCTCAGCGAGCGATTCGTGGCCGAGATAGAGCAAGTCGAGGTCGATCGTGCGCGAGCGATTTCTTTTGTGCGCAGCCGGGCGCCCGAGGCTCTGCTCGATCCGTTGCAGCTCCCGCAGGAGATCCGCCGCCGCGCCCGCGAAATCGATTTCGACGACCGCATTAAGAAACTTCGCTGCGCCCATCTCGCAATCGACCGGCTCCGTCTCGTAGAGCGACGAGGCAAGGAACGGCGCCTCCACACCCGGCACTCTGAATATTTCCGCACGCGCAGTCGTGAGGCCGGCGCGGCGTCCGCCGAGATTAGCGCCCAGCGCGATTCCGGCTCTCATACTCGAAAAAGATCGCACGCCATCTTGCTCGGGGAGCACAGGCCGCTGGCCTGTTGTTGGAGGCGGCTCGCCTCCAACTGGGAGCGCAATGGAACCGTGTCCCTAGCAGGAACGCGAGGAACGTAGTGACGTCGTCCCGCGAAAGTTCGTTTTGGCGAGCCGCCAAAACCCACAGGCGAGCCGCCTGAGCTCCCCGGAAATTGGAGCGCCGCGCCGTTAAAGGCCGAGGACATCTTCCATGCTGTAAAGGCCGGCTGGTTTCCCGACGACCCAACGCGCCGCCTGTAACGCGCCGCGCGCAAAAGTCTCGCGGCTCGATGCGCGGTGCGTGAGCTCCAAGCGCTCGCCGTGGCCGGCGAAGATCGCCTCGTGGTCCCCCACGATATCACCCGCGCGAATCGAATGAATCGGCACGCTGGCGCCGCGTGTTGCTTCCAGGATTTCTGCGAGCCGTTTCCCGGTGCCGCTCGGCCTATCTTTCTTCGTGCGGTGATGCGCTTCGACGATTTCGACCTCGAACTTATCGCCTAACAATGCTGCGGTCTGGCGCACGAGGGCGAAGAGCACGTTGACGCCAAGACTGAAATTCGCCGCGAAAACGATGGGGATTTCTTGGGCGGTGGCGCGCACAAAATCCTTCTGCGCCGTCGTGTGTCCCGTGGTGCCCAAAACCAGCGGCCGGCCCTGCGCGGCACAGACTTCACAGACTGCCTCGGTCGCCTCGGCCGTGCTGAAATCGACTACTACATCGCAACTTGTCGTCGCAGCAGCGAGGTCCGTCTCACGCTCCGCCCGACCAGAAATCGTGAGGCCGGTTTCGCTCTCCGCGGCGGAGCTGATGGCTTTTCCCATGCGCCCGCCGGCGCCGACCAGCAGCACACGCACGGGCACGCTCATTGCTTTTTCTCCAAGTCCTCGATCGTTTTGCGTAAGCGCTTCTCCGTTGCCTCGCCCATTTTCACCAAGGGCAGACGGCATTGCGAGGTCATCGCGCCACGCCATTCCAGAGCGGTCTTGGCCGGCACCGGATTCGGCTCGATGAAGAGATCCTTGAACAACGCCATGAACCTCCGATGCAACGCTTGCGCCTCCTCCAGTTTTCCCTCAAGAAATGCCCTAACGAGCTGTGAAACCTCCGCCGGATATAGATTCGAAGCCACGCTGACCACGCCGACCGCGCCGACGACGAGAAACGGCAGCGTGAGCGAGTCGTCGCCGCTCAAAACCGTAAAACCCTCCGGCACGCGCGCGACCAGTTCGCTCACCCGATCGACGCTCCCGCTCGCTTCCTTGATCGCGACGATATTTTCGCAGGAATTCGCCAGCCTAACGACGGTGTCTGCGCCAATATCGACCACGGAGCGCCCGGGAATGTTGTAGAGAACGATCGGCAACTTTGTCGCCGCCGCGATCGCCGCGAAATGCTGGAAGAGACCTTCCTGGCTCGGCTTATTGTAATAAGGCGCGACCAGCAGCACACCATCGACGCTCACGGCTTCGGCGGTCTTCGTCTGCCCGATGGCGTCGCGGGTTGAGTTCGATCCCGTGCCGGCGATGACCTGGCAACGCCCGCGCGCACACTTCACTGCCAGCTCGATCACGCGACGTTTTTCGTCGTGGCTCAGGGTAGGCGATTCACCTGTTGTGCCCACGGGCACGATCCCGCTCACCCCGCCGGCGATCTGCGCTTCGATCAAGCGTTCGAAGGCTTCGACATCGAGTTCGTCGTCGCGAAATGGCGTGACCAGCGCCGTGAAAGTGCCGCGAAACATGGTTTGTTAGGCCATCAAATCTCGATCGCGCCGTCGAATACGAAATCCGCCGGACCGGTCAGCGTGACATTGCGAAAACCGTTGGCCTCGCGCGTAAAACCAACCTGTAAAAGATCGCCGCCCTGCACCCGCACATCGATCGGACCGGCGAGATCTTCGGTTGCGGCGAAGAGGAGCGCGCTCGCGACGACGCCGGTGCCGCAGGCGAGCGTTTCGTCCTCGACCCCGCGTTCGTAGGTGCGAATCGCGATACTGCTCGGGCCGCGTCTTTCGAGGAAATTAGCGTTCGCACCGCGCGGCTCGAACATCGGGTGATGCCGCAGCACCGAGCCTAACGAGCGCACATCGACGTCGTTTATTTTCGCCACCGACACGACGACGTGCGGCACGCCGCTGTCCACGTAATGCGCCCGGAATTTCTCGCCGCCGACCGGCACCTCGAGATCGAGCCGGAGATCCTGTGGGTCGCTCATTTGCAACGTCACGAGTTCGCCGATGAGTTCCGCGCCGATCACGCCGGCGGGTGTTTCGAAAGTTACTTTCTCAAGCGGACCGGCGGTCCGATTCGCGAAACGCGCGAAGCAACGCGCGCCATTGCCGCACATCTCGGCTTCTCCGCCATCGGCGTTGTAATAGCGCATCCGAAAGTGGGCGCCGTTCGTGGCTCGTTCGAGGAGAAGAACGCCATCTGCACCCACGCCGCGGTGCCGATCGCAGAGTTGCGCGATTTGCATCCTCGTTAGGCTGAGATCGCCCGCGCGGTTGTCGAGCAGGACGAAATCGTTGCCCGCGCCGTTCATTTTCGTGAAACGCAGCATGTTTTGGTCGGTAACATACTCGGGCGCGAAAGCAAAGTGGCCGGCGTCATCTGAGGGCCTGGGTAGCGCATGCGTCTCGCGTGCTGGTCGACGCGTCTCGCGGCGACGAACTTTCCGCCGACCCGGGAGTCCGCGAACGCGGGACGCCTTCGCCAGCACGCGAGACGCGTGCGCTACCCAGGCACCTTGCTGCTGCGCTGAATCCTTCTATTGATCTTCTGTGCGTTTCGTCCTGGTCCTCTTTCTCCTTACGATTGTCGGCGCGTCCCAGGCGCAGCTGGAGCCGAGTCCGATCAACCAGGTCGTCCTCGCGCAGATCAAGACGATGCCGACCGGCGGGAAGTATTCCGCCTCGCGCGCCGCGACGATTCGTCTGCAATCGGCGGCGCACCTCGAATCGGGAAAATTCTTCATCCTGCCGGGCTCGGCCTCCCCGAGTTATTGCTCGGGCGCGACCTATCTCGTCTTTATGAAAACGATCGAAGCGCTGCGCGATCGCGGCGATTTGAAACTCGATTACGAGACGCTCGATGCGCTGATGATTCGTGGTCAGCGCGACGGGCAAGGCATCTGGGGCCGCTGGAATGCGAACGGTCCCGGAACTGCCCGACTTTTTTCCGAGCTCGGGATTGGACGCAACTTCGACGACTTCGAGGAAGCGGAGCCGGGCGATTTCATGAAGATCTTCTGGTCGCCGGAAGTCGGGCGCGAAGAACACGGTCACTCGGTCATCTTCCTCGGGATGGAAAAGAAAATGGGTCTCGATTATGTGCGCTATTGGTCGAGCAACATCCCATTTGGCTACGGTGAGAAAACTGTCCCGCCCACGAAGATCGTGCACGCGATTTTCTCTCGCCTGTATGCGCCTGAGAAGCTGAGCAACATCGCGAACGCGCCGCGCGTCGACAGCTATCTCGCGAGCCTTCTTCGGGTGCGATCGAGCTACGCCGAGGCGCGCGAAAAGTGCGGCTTCTGATTTCCGCCTAACGATGACCGCGTTGGCCGGAGCGACGATCGTGAAAGGCCTGATTCTCGGCTGGTCGGTCGCATGGCCGCCGGGACCGATCAACGCCGAGATGATTCGGCGCGCGCTCCTTCCGCGGGCCGAAGGCGGCGGATTCTGGACCGCGTGGCAACTCGGGCTCGGCGCCTGCACCGGAGATTTTTGCTGGGCGCTGGCTGTTGCGGCGGGCGCGGGCGCGTTTCTTTCTTCGCCGCGGCTCCATTTGATCCTGGGCATGATCAGCTTTTCGCTGCTGCTCTTTCTCGTGTTCATTTTCGCGCGCGGCGCCTGGCGCGCCTGGCAACTGCATCGCGCGCCCGGCTTGGGAGCGGAAGCACCGCTCTCCGCGCGCTCGCTCCGGCGCGGTTACCTGCTCGGCTTCATTCTTGCCCTAACGAGTCCGTGGAATATCGGCTTCTGGTTCGCCGTCGTCGGCGGGCAAAGTGTCTCGCAGGGGCAGGGCAGTTTTCTGAACTCGCTGACTCTCGCGACCTCCGTGGTGACCGGCGCGATCATTTGGTCCGTCACGCTTTGCATCGCCTTGAAATTGGGCGCGCGCGTCTTCGCCCGGCCGGCGTGGCAGATTGCGACGCAGGCCCTGACGGCGCTCGTGATGCTCTTCTTCGCAGCGCGATTGGTCGTGCAGCTGGGTTTCGAGTTATAGGGCGACCCGCCTAACTAAGGGGAGGTCTAAAAGGTCGCGCACCCCCTGTGATGGACGGATGAGCTCCTCGAATTCAGAGCGTCTTTCCAGCGTGCGATACCATCAAGACGTCCTCTCCCCGGCGTCGCTCCGCCCTCCAGATTTGCGGACTTTTAGACACCTTCTAAAGGCGGATCGGCCCGATTCAATCTGGGGAGACGAAGCGCCGGCACGCGCGGCGTCCCGAATTGTCATCCTGAGCGCAGCGAAGGACTCCCAAGCGACTTTCGACGTCGCAAAGAAGTGAAAGCGCAGCAGCCGTTTGTGAGGTCCTTCACCGTCCTACGGCGGTTCAGGAGGACAAGGGCGGGAATAAGTGCGTCGTGGCGAGGACGGGCTGGCAAGACGCAGGCGTCGTTTCGATTTGCGGCCGGGCGCGTTACGTTGACAGCCGGGAAGGAGGCGGAAGACTTCCGCACTGGCATGTCCGATCGCGAAAAGAAGCTAACGATCAACGAAATCTACTTTTCGGTGCAGGGCGAAAGCACCTGGGCCGGGCTTCCGTGCGTCTTCGTTCGGCTGACTTTCTGCGATCTGCGCTGCTCTTATTGCGATACCGAATACGCCTTCTACGAAGGAAAAAAACAATCGTTAGGCGAAATCGTCGATGCGGTTCTCGCTTACGATTGCCCGCTTGTCGAGATCACGGGCGGCGAACCTTTGCTGCAGAAAAATGTGCTGCCGTTGATGACGCTGCTGGCCGACGCCGGCCGCACGATTCTCCTCGAGACGAGCGGAGCGCATGACATCTCCCAAGTCGATCCGCGTGTGCATCGGATCATGGATTTGAAAACGCCGGGAAGCGGCGAAGTCGCGCGCAACCTCTTCTCAAACATCGAGCACCTGACCGAGCGCGACGAAGTGAAATGCGTGATCGGTTCGCGCGAAGACTACGAATGGTCGCGGGAAAGAGTGCTCACCCTGCGACTCGCGGAGCGCTGCCGCGCCGTGCTCTTTTCGCCCATCTTCGGCCGGATCGATCCGCGCCAAATCGTCGATTGGATTCTGGCGGATAAGTTGCCGGTGCGTTTCCAACTTCAGATGCACAAGTTCATCTGGACGCCGACGCAGCGCGGCGTTTAGACGACGCGGTTTGCACGTTGGGCAGGAACGCCGTGAGCAATCCGATGAGCGGCAGGAAAGAGCAGAGATGAAAGACGTAGGCGATGCTCGTGCGATCGGCGACTTCGCCGAGGACGGCGGAACCGATGCCGGCCATCCCGAAGGCGAGTCCAAAAAATAGGCCGGAGATGAGCCCGACTTTTCCCGGCACCAGCTCCTGCGCGTAAACCAGAATCGCGGAGAACGCGGACGCCAGAATCAGCCCGATCAGGACGGTGAGAATGCTCGTCCAAATCAGATTCGCGTGCGGCAGCGCGATCGTGAAAGGCGCCACGCCGAGGATAGAAATCCAGATGACAAGTTTCCGGCCATAACGATCGCCGACCGGTCCGCCGATCACCGTTCCGACCGCGACCGAGAAGAGAAAGAGAAAGAGATGATACTGCGCGCCCTGAACCGAGAGGTGGAATTTCTGGATGAGATAGAAGGTGTAGTAACTCGTTAGGCTGGCGAGGTAGAAATATTTCGAGAAGATCAAAACCCCAAGGACGAAAAGAGCGAACCAGACGCGCCGCGTAATCTTTGGCAGCTCAATGTGCGCGGAAGGCCGCGCTTTCGCCTCCGCAAGGTGATCGCGATACCACCGGCCGACGCCGGAGAGAATCGTGATTCCGAGAAGCGCCGGGAGCGCAAACCAGAGCACGCTTTTTTGTCCATACGGCACCACGATGAGCGCGGCGAGGAGCGGGCCTAACGAACTCCCGGCGTTCCCGCCCACTTGGAAAATCGATTGCGCAAGACCGTGCCGTCCGCCGGAGGCGAGGTGCGCGACGCGCGACGATTCCGGATGAAAGATCGACGAGCCCATCCCGACGAGCGCAGCCGCCGCGACCACGACACCAAAACTCCACGCGCGCGAGAGGAGCGCGAGCCCGCATAGAGTAATCCCCATGCCGCAGGCGAGCGAGAACGGTTGCGGCCGGCGATCGGTGAAAAGTCCGACGAACGGCTGCAGGATCGAAGCCGTCATCTGAAACGCGAGCGTGATCAGCCCGACCTGCACGAAGCTGAGATGGAAACTCGTCTTGAGCAGCGGATAGATCGCCGGGATGAGCGACTGAATGCTGTCGTTCAGCAGGTGGGAAAAGCTGATCGCGAACAACACGGCGAGCACCGTTGGTTTCGCGGCGACGGTGACGGGCGACTGTTCGCTGCCAGTGAGGTGAGTTTCGGTAAGGGGCGACGCCATGCGCAGAGGAAGCTATTCATGCAACGGTCTCACGCCACCGCCGCGCGGCGGGCCAGCGAGGATGACAGCGGCTCGGAGCGATGCGATTTTCCGTCGCGATGCGTGCCCGCCTAACGAAAGATTTTACCTTCGAAGCCGCCCAGACTTTGCCCTCGGCGCCGGAAGGGCACAAGTGTCGCAGGATGCACGGGCACAGCTTCAAGGTGGAGGTCTCGGTCGAAGGCGAAGTCGAGCGCGCGACCGGCTGGGTTTACGATCATGCAATGATCGGCGCGGCGATGAAGCCGCTCATCGCGCAACTCGATCATAGCTACCTCAACGAGATCGGTGGTCTGGAAAATCCGACGATTGAAAATATGGCCGCATGGTTCTGGAAAAAGATCGAGGCACAATGTCCCGGCCTCTGCGAGATCGTAATCCACGAGACGCCGACTGCGCGGTGCGTCTATCGCGGGGGGTAAGAGACCTGCACTTACACTTCAACTTGCTCTTACACTCTCTTCCTGAGCACTCCTAAGCTGAGTGTAAGTGTAAGTTAAAGTGCAGGTGCAGGTGCAGGTGGAAGATCGGTCGGCCGTCACCGAGGTAAATCATGTTCGGAAAAGGAATCGGCCGGATGTCGTCGGCCATGTGATCGTTCACGTCCTGCGACATATCGAGCAGGCCTTTATTGATCCGAAAAAGATACTGCGTCTTCTGCGTGTGACTGATCACGCGCTTCGGAAACGTGATCCGGCCCTGCTCGTCTTCGGCAAATTCGCAGCCAAAAATAGCGCGCACATAAGGCGCGAGCCGACTCCCTTCGATCAACGCTTTCATGCCCGACGAGATGATGTAATGCTCGACCGCAATGCCTTCCGCGCGCTGATCTTCACTCAGCAAGTAGTCGCGGAAGTCGTCGAACATCTCCGGAAGACCCTTGTAGAAATTAAGTTGCCCGCCGAGCCGGCGGAGCTCGTCGTTCGTCGGGCGATCCATCCCGAGCGTGTCGAGCAGCACTTTCATGTAGGCGAGTTCGCTGTCGTAGCCCTGGTCCCGAACGAACTCGGAACAGCGTCGCCAGAAGCTTTTCCCATCTATTCCGAACGCGGGGAAAACGACCTCGTCCAGCATGTAGCTCGGGCTCAGCGTCTGGTCGTAATCATAAACGATCGCGATCGTGTTTTGCGGCGTGGACAGGGGAAAGAGACAGGATTTACAGGATTAACCGGATGAAGAGATGCGGGCCGGAGACTGTTAAATCCCGTTAATCCTGTCCAAAAAATCCTGGAAGAGCGATCCATAAATCGAGCCGCGCTCCGGGTGATATTGCACCGCGAGACAGAAGTTCTTTCCCGGCCGCCGCATCTGCTCGATCACGTCGTCCGTCGCGCACCACGACTCGACGACCAACCCGTTCCCGACGCGATCGATCGCCTGATGATGCGAGCTATTCACCTTCTCGAAACGGTGCGCCGCCGCGGGGTCATTCCGGAGCGGCTGGATGTCGTGATTCTTTTGCTCGGGAAGATTGTGCCCGGGAATATTGAGCCGAAGCGTGCCGCCGAGCACGACGTTCAGCACCTGCATCCCTTTGCAGATCGCGAGGATCGGCAACCCGCGCTCGAGCGCGTTTTGCGCCGCGGCAAATTCCCATTCGTCCCGCGGTCGATCGCCCTCTTCGAGCACGGAAGGATCGGGCACCGGTTGCCACAGAAACTCCTGCGAGATGTCGTTCCCGCCGGTGAGGAGGAGCGCATCCATCTCCGCGAGCGCGCCCGCTTTTTGGGCCGCATTCCAGACCTCGATTTCCGGCCGCTGCGCCAGGATCGGGTGGAAAAATTGTTCGTCCTTCGGGCGAATCCAACTGGCAAGACGCGGCATCGGCGAGCTTCCGACCGCTGCCCCGCAGTGTAAAGCTTTCGCCGCCTAACGAGCCTTTTTGGGATTGACGGAACCGAGACGGAGACGTGCAATCGCTCTAACCAAAGGAAACGCCATGGCCACAAAAACAAAAAAAACCGCAGCCAAAAAAACCACGACGAAAATGCGCGATCTGCCCGCGAAGAAAAATCCGAAGGGCGGCGCCCAGAAAAAGGAAACCAGCGGCTCGACGAGCTCGAAGAAGATCGGCGGATCGACCTTCGGAGCGCGTCGCCGGCAGCCACTCTAGCCCGGCGGGTTTCGAAAAGCGCCGGAGTTCGCGGTATGGTGACGCACCATGCCGACTCTCGAGATAGCTCCCGCGCTTCGCACGAACGAGCTGACGCATCGCTACGGCGATCGCGTCGCGCTCGATCACGTCTCGCTCGCGGTCGCGCCGCGCGCGATCTTTGGATTGCTCGGTCCGAACGGCGGCGGGAAGACGACGCTTTTTCGGATTCTCTCCACACTCGTTAGGCCAACGAGCGGGTCCGCCGAAATCCTAGGGCTTGATCTCGTGCGCGATGTCGGCGCGCTCCGGCGGCGGATCGGAGTGGTTTTCCAGGCGCCGAGCCTCGATAAGAAACTCAAGGTCCGCGAAAATCTCGCGCACCAGGGCCGGCTCTACGGGATCGCCGGGAGAGCGCTCCGCGAGCGGATCGATCAGTTGCTAATCGAATTCAATCTCCGCGATCGCGCGAACGACTTGGTCGAGACACTCTCCGGCGGATTGCAGCGTCGGGTCGAGATCGCGAAAAGCTTGCTCCATCACCCAGACTTTTTACTCCTCGACGAGCCGTCGACCGGCCTGGACCCGGGCGCGCGGATCGATCTCTGGCAGACGCTCTATCGGCTGCGCGATCAGCAGGGCGTGACTGTTCTGCTCACGACCCACCTGATGGAAGAAGCGGAACGCTGCGATCGGGTCGCGATTATCGACCACGGGAAGATCGTCGCCTCGAACACTCCCGACACACTGCGCGCCGAGATCGGCGGCGAAGTTATCAGCGCACGGACGAAGGACGCGACATCGCTAGGCGAGCGGATTGCGCATTCGCTAGGCGTGGAAGTGAGCGTGCTGAACGACGAGGTGCGGATCGAGCGTCCGGAAGGCGCCGCCTTCATCGCACAGCTGGTCGGCGCGTTTCCGGGCGAGATCGATTCCGTCACGCTGGCAAAGCCGACCTTGGAAGACGTCTTCATCGCGCACACCGGGCGGCGTTTGGATGACGAGATGAGATAAAGCGTCTCCCAGCACGTTATCCCGAGCGGAGCGCAGCGGATCCGAGAGATCCCGTTGGTTTTCTCAAAGCACTGTTGCAGGAGTTCGAAGTCCGAACTTCATGGCAGATCCGCTGGATTCTTCGACTCCGCCGCGCTCCGCTCAGGATGACGACGAGTTGCTTCCGCCGCGATCTGACTGTCCTAGAAGACAGGTCCTTAGCAACCCATCGCCGCAGCGACTAGCCGCCGCCGGACCGATCTGTCCCTCCGACATCCTGCGCGGCCTTCGGCATTGTGTTAGCTCCTGGTCATGTAATCCGAAAATGTGAGAAGAAAAAGAATGAAGAGCCAAGTCAGGCCCGCGAAGGCAAAAAGGCGCACCAGACCCTTGTCGTAGTAAAGCTCCTGGAAGAAAAAGACGATCAACAGAGCCTTCGCCACCGCGACGCCGAAAGCGAGTGCGTCGTGGCCCCAAAGGCCCACAGGCAAATACGCGCCGACCGCCGTGATCACAAGCAGAATGATGAGCGCGACGTAGATGATAAAAAGGGAACGGCGGCTGGGTCGGTTGGATTGAGTAGAGGTCATAGTTAGAAAGGGTTCTTCCCAATCAGGTAGAGCATCGGATAGAGGAATACCCAGATAAGGTCTACAAGGTGCCAGTAGAGACCGATCACTGTAACCGGATTGTGATAGCTGGCGGAAAAGGTGTTCTGTCGCGCTTTGATGTAAAGATAGGTCAACGCAGTGAGACCAACTGTCATGTGAATGGCGTGCAGTCCCGTCATCGCGAAATAAAGAAAGAGAAACATCTTTACGGCGTGCGGGTGCACGTAATCGCCCGGTCGAAAGTTATACCAGGGGACGAGATGATCGCCGGTATCGAGATAGTATTCAAAAAGCTTCAGCCCGAGAAAGGTTGCTCCGAGGAGAAAGGTGGTAATGATGAATTTGCGCAGTTTTTTGGCATCGCCATCCTGGATCGCATGGACCGCGAGGGCCATGAAAAGGCTGCTCGTCAGCAGCACAAAAGTATTGATTGTGCCGATCCAGTAGTACAAATGCCGGCTGCCTTCGGCGAATCCGTTGTGATAGGTGACTCGGTATATTGCATAGCTCAGGAACAAGCCGCCGAAAAAGAGGACCTCGGTGGAGAGGAAGCCCCAGATCGCGAGGACGCATGCCTCCTTTTGCTGCTCCGGACTGGAAAATTGCTCAGCGAGCGCGCTCTCGGCCGTCTCAGGCATCGTGTGCTGTCTCCGGATAAGGATAATCGTAAGCTTCCCTGGTCACGATTGGCATTTCCACGAAGTTGGCCCGAATCGGGGGCGATGAAGTGTTCGTCCATTCGAGTCCGCTCGCCTGCCAGGGATTCTGCGGCGCCCGTCTGCCAAAAAAGAATGACCAGGTCAGATAGCAGAGTGGCAGGGCGTAACCGAGGGCGAGGATGGACGCGCCGGCGGAGGAAAGCACATTAAACACCTGCCATTCCGGAGGGTAGATCGGATAACGGCGGGGCATTCCGAGATAGCCAAGAATAAACTGCGGGAAGAAGGTCAGATTAAATCCGATAAAGATAATAGCGGCTGAGAACTGGCCGAGCTTCTCGTTGTACATTCGCCCGGAAATCTTCGGCCACCAAAAGTGCAGGCCGCCCAGATAGGCCATGACCATTCCGCCGACCATGATGTAG
>JBDTIQ010000087.1:0-6548 GCA_039936335.1 Chthoniobacterales bacterium | reverse complement strand
GCCTCCATCCGTCGCCCGAAATCCTGGTCGTCCACCGCGAGGTCGAGCTCTTCGTTTATCTCGGCCGAGCGCGCGTCGAAATTCGACGAACCGACGAGCGCGAACTGGCCGTCGATCACCATCGATTTCGTGTGAATCATCGTCGGCTGATATTCGAAAATCTTCACGCCGCCCTCGAGCATTTTGCCATACGCGCCGCGGCCGGCGCTTTTCGTTAGGGGCTGATCGTCGTTCTTGCCCGGCAGAATCAGCTTCACGTCGACGCCGCGCTTCACCGCGTTCACGAGCAGCTCGACCTGGTCATCGGTCGGCGTGACATAGGCGTTCGTGATCCAAATCCGTTTCGTCGCAGCCGCGAATGCCACGGCCTGCGCGAGCGGCACCGGCGCCATCGAGAAGCTGTGCGACGCGATCGTTTGCCCGTGAATCTCGCCTGCCGGCGGATGCGCCGGGAATTGATCCGCCCCGCTCAGCGTCTCGCCGTAGGTCTTGATCCAGTGCGCCTCGAACGCACTCTGCAACTCCGCGACGAGCGGGCCTTCGACGCGCACCATCAGGTCGCGCCAATGCTTCGGGTCCTGCGCGTGGCCGGACCATTCCTTCGCGAAGCCGACCGCGCCGGTGAAGCCGATTTTGCCATCGATCACGATGTCGCGCCGATGCGAACGGCGATTTGTGCGGTCGATCCGCCACGACCTGAGCGGGTGATAGTAGCTGAATTTGCAGCCGGCTTTTTTCAACATCCGCACATCGGAATTATCGAGCTTCGAACCGGAGCCGACGCCGTCGAGGAGGACGCGCACCTGCACGCCGGCCCGGGCGCGGGCGCAGAGCGCGTCGCGAAAGGCGCGCCCGATTTCGTCGGAGTAAACGATGTAAGCTTCGAAGTTAACGGTCTTCTGCGCACCGTGGATCGCGGCCAACATCGCCGGGAAATAGCTGTCGCCGTTCTCGAGAATATCGAGCTTGTTGCCGGCGAGCGGCGCGGGGTCGGCGAGGGCGAGCGCGGAGCCGAAGAACTCCGGATCACTTACGGCGAAGGTGTGCTCGAGGTGATATTCGAGGACGTGGCGGCGAATGAAGAAGACGCAGAAGACCGCGATGATGCCGAGGATCGCGAGACTGAATGCGAGCCATTCGGCGAGTTCCAGTTCCCACCATTTCGCGTCTGATTTTCTCTTTCGGGTGCGCGGCATTTCGTGAGCTTGGTGATAAACCGGGAGCAGCGTCAATCGCGGTGTTGGGCTCGCGCGAACTCCGGGGAGCATAGGCCGCTGGCTGTTGCATTCGGCGGCTCGCCGAATGCATTTTTGCTCGAAGAGCAACTGGTGGAGCGTCGCGGGGCTTTTGCTTCAGGCGCCGCGCGTGTTGGAGGCGAGCCGCCTCCAACGACAGGCCGGCGGCCTGTGCTCCCCGGAAAGAGCAAAGAGCGCGCGCACGACGATTTGCGACCGGCTGCGCGCGAGCGTTTATTGCGAATCCTCCCGCCTGCCTCATGCCGCGTCGCACTTTATCGCCTACTTCCGATCTGCCGGAGAATGTTGTGGCGATGACCTTGCCTAACGATAAGCGAAAGGTGCCGAATTTTTCCGATCCAGCCAATTTCATCAATCGCGAGCTAAGCTGGCTGGAGTTCAACCGCCGTGTGCTCGAGGAGGCGCAGGACCCGACTCAGCCGCTGCTCGAGCGCGTGAAATTTCTCGGGATCGTGAGCTCGAACCTCGATGAGTTTTTTGAGATCCGGGTCGCCGGCATCAAACAACAAATCGCGAGCGAAACGAGCGACATCGGGCCCGACGGGATGAGCCCCACGGAGACGTTCAACGCGATCGAGCGGATCGCGCATAAGATGGTCGCGACGCAATACGCGCTCTGGAACGATGAGCTCGCGCCGCTCCTGAAACAGAACAACATCCGCATCCGGCAGAGCGCGGATTTGAACACGAAACGCGCGGCCTGGGCGCGGCGCTATTTTCAACAGGAAGTCTTCCCGATGCTCACGCCGTTGGCGGTCGATGCGAGCCACCCGTTCCCGCAGCTCGCGAACAAGAGTCACAACCTGCTCGTGCGGGCGCGGACGAAAAGCGGCGGCGATCCGATGCACGCGATCGTGCAGGTGCCGCGCGCGGTTTCGCGTTTGATCCTGATGCCGCGGGGCGAGAAGGGCGACGAGACTTGGAATTATCTTTATCTCGCTTCACTCATTAAACATCACATCGCCGATCTGTTTCCCGGCCTAACGATCGACGGCGTGCATGCCTTTCGCGTGACACGGAACAGCGATCTCTACGTCGACGAGGAAGAAGCCGATAATCTGTTGCGGAGCATCGAGCAGGAACTGCGGCGCTCCAGCCGCGGCAACGCTGTGCGACTGGAAGTGGAAGCCGATTGCCCTAACGACTTCTCCGATTTGCTGCTCGATTTCTTCCAGCTCGGGCCGGCCGATCTTTACAAGCTCGATGGGCCGCTCTCGATGACGCACCTCGCGCCGCTCGTCGCGAACGACGCGTTTGCGAAGCTCAAGGATCGGGTCTTCCAGCCGGCGCGCGATCCGGCGCTGCCGCCGCACGCCGATATCTTCGAGGCGATGCGGAAGCAGGATATTTTGCTGCATCACCCCTACGAAAGTTACGATCCGGTGGTCGAGTTGATCGAGAACGCCGCGACCGACCCGCAGGTGCTCGCGCTCAAGATCACGCTCTACCGCACGAGTGGCGATTCACCGATCGTCGAGGCACTAATCAACGCGGCCGACGCCGGCAAACAGGTGACCGCGCTGGTCGAGCTGCGCGCACGTTTCGACGAAGCGAACAACATCCAATGGGCGCGCCGGCTCGAGGAAGCGGGCGCGCATGTCGTTTACGGTGTGGTCGGTTTAAAGACGCATTGCAAGACGCTGCTGATCGTTAGGCGCGACACCGATCGGCTCCGCCAATACGTCCATCTCGGCACCGGAAATTACCACCCGAAAACCGCGCGCATTTACACCGACTTCAGCCTTTTCACGACCGCGCCGGAGCTGACCGAGGAGGTAGCGATCGTCTTCAACACGCTCACCGGTTTGGCCGGTTATCCGGGTCTAAAAAAGCTGCTCGTCGCGCCGTTCGACCTGCACCAGCGGCTCATCGAAATGATCGAAACCGAGCGCGATCTCGCCACGGCCGGGAAACCCGCGCGGATCATCGCGAAACTCAACTCGGTCGTCGACCAGGGCCTGATCGAGAAGCTCTACGAGGCTTCCTGCGCCGGGGTGAAAATCGATCTCGTCGTCCGGGGAATTTGCTCGCTCCGGCCGGGAATGGCGGGCTTGAGCGAGAACATCCGCGTCACCAGCATCGTCGGACGGTTCCTCGAGCACAGCCGCATTTACTACTTCGGAAACAACGGCGAGCCGTTGGTTTATCTCGCGAGCGCCGACTGGATGCCGCGCAATTTTTACCGCCGCGTCGAGATCGCATTTCCGATCGAAGCGCCGGAAATCCGCGACGAACTGATCCACGAAGTGCTCCCGCGTTTTCTGCACGATCACGGGAAGGCGCGCGAGCTGCAAGCGGATGGCACCTACGTGCGTTTGAAGCCGGCGGAAGGCGAGGCGCCGGAGCAGGCGCAGCTGCAATTCCGCGAGCATTCGCGGCGGCAGGCGAAAAAGCTCGCGGAGAAGCAGCGACGCGGCAAAATGCGGCTTTCGCCGATTAAGAACCCACCGAAAGAGCGCGCATGAAAAATAAAATCCTCGTCGTCGATATCGGCGGCTCGAACGTGAAGCTGATGATTTCCGACGAAGAGAAACGCCGCAAGTTTCCTTCCGGTCCGAAGCTCTTGCCTAACGAGACCATCGAGCAGATCAAGGAAGCGACCGCGGATTGGGAATACGACGCCGTCTCGGTCGGTTTCCCTTCCGCGATCGGCGAGGGCTCGATTTTGAAGGAGCCGAAAAATCTCGGCAAAGGCTGGCTCGGATTCGAGTTCACCGAGTTGTTAGGCAAGCCGACCAAAGTGATCAACGACGCCGCGCTCCAGGCGCTCGGCAGCTATCCTGGGAGCGGGCGCATGCTCTTTCTCGGGCTCGGCACCGGGCTGGGCTCCGCGCTCGTCTGGCCGGGGTTTGTCCTCTCGCTCGAGCTCGGATTTCTTCCCTACATCGACAACGGCATTCTCGAAGATCAGCTCGGCGACGCGGGGAAAGACCGGCTCGGCAAGAAGGCGTGGCGCAAGGAAGCAGTGCGCGCGATCGAGCAACTCAAGATTGCCTTCATCGCCGATCGCATCGTCCTCGGGGGCGGCAATGCCAAGCTTGTCGAGGAGTTGCCGGATGGCCTCGAGCTGGGGCATAACCGCAACGTTTATCCAGGCGGCGTGCGGCTCTGGGAGACCGAAAAAGACGGCAAGACGCCGAAGTGGCGGATCCTTTAAATGAGTGCCGCCCCCACGCCGTCATTCCGAGCGCAGCGGAGCGGAGTCGAGGAATCCGGTGGAGTCGCCTCGCAGCTTCATCGGAACGTCACGGCAGTGCCACGGGATCCCTCGACTCCGCCCCGCCTACGCGTGGTTCCGCTCGGGATGAGACGCATGTTTTTGGTGCAGGCAAGTTCGTTAAGCTGATGCAGGCTTACCTCGATCTCCTCCGGCTCGTTCTCGAACATGGGAAGCCGAAGGCTGATCGCACCGGCACCGGCACGCTCTCCGTTTTTGGTGCGCAGGCGCGCTTCGATTTGCGTGAAACATTCCCGCTCCTCACCACAAAAAAGCTCCATCTCAAATCGATCATTCACGAGCTCCTCTGGTTCCTGCGTGGCGAGACGAACGTGCGTTCGCTCCAGGAAAACGGCGTCACGATCTGGAACGAATGGGCCGACGCGGAGGGCGAGCTCGGGCGCGTTTACGGCGCGCAGTGGCGCGACTGGCGCGGGCCTAACGACGAGCGCATCGACCAGGTCGATAACGTCATCGCTCAGATCAAGCGCAACCCGGACAGCCGCCGGCTCATCGTGACGGCGTGGAATCCGGCGGAAGTCGACGCGATGGCGCTGCCGCCGTGTCACGCGCTCTTTCAGTTTCACGTGCAGGACGGCGCGCTCAGTTGCCAGCTTTACCAGCGGAGCGCCGATCTGTTTCTCGGGGTGCCGTTCAACATCGCGAGCTACGCGCTCCTCACGAAAATGGTCGCGCAGGTCTGCGGCCTAACGAGCGGGGAGTTCATTCACACTTTTGGCGATCTCCATCTTTACCGGAACCACCTCGACCAGGCGCGCGAGCAACTGGCGAGAACGCCGCGCTCGCTCCCGCGGATGGAGCTGAACCCGGCGGTGTGCGATATCCACGATTTCCGTTTCGAGGATTTCACCGTCACCGGCTACGATCCGCACCCGGCAATCAAGGCGCCGATCGCGGTGTGAAGAACTAACCGCTGAAGACCCAGAGAGCGCAGAAGCGGAGGAGATGCTTTCTTTCCGCTGCGCTCTCTGCGCCTTTGCGGTTATTCCTTTCCCCCCGTCTCCCGTGCGGTTAAGAGTAGGCCACGATGGATTTCGCCGAACTGAAACGCCTTTACGATCAGCCGCTCTTCGACCTCATCACGCAAAGCCGCGCCGAACACCTGCGCCATTGGCGCGGCGAACACGTGCAGCGTTGCAGCCTGCTCTCGATCAAGACCGGCGGGTGCAGCGAAGATTGCGCCTACTGTGCGCAGAGCGCGCATTACACCACCGGCGTAGAGCGGGAGAACCTGATGCCGGTCGATGAAATTATGAGCGCGGCGAAACGGGCCCGGGCGCAGGGCGCAACGCGCTTTTGCATGGGTGCGGCCTGGCGCGGGGTCCGTGATGGGACGCCGAAGTTCGAGCAGGTGCTCGATACGATTCGCGAGGTCAGCCAACTCGGGATGGAAGTCTGCGTCACGCTCGGCCAGATCGGACCTAACGAGGCGCGCAAACTGAAGGACGCGGGCGTGACGGCTTACAATCACAACATCGACACGTCGCCGGAGTTTTACCCGGAGATCGTGACCACCCACACCTTTGCCGATCGCCTCGGCACGATCGCCGCGGTGCAGGAAAGCGGCATGTCGGTCTGCTGCGGCGGGATCGTCGGGCTGGGCGAGACGGCCGATGACCGACTGCGGATGCTCGAGGTTTTGAGCAATTTCGATCCGCAACCCGAGAGTGTGCCGATCAATTGCCTGATGGCGATGCCGGGCACGCCGCTGGCGGAGCAACCGCCGATCGACATTTTCGACCTCGTAAGGCTGATTGCGGTCACGCGGTTGGCGATTCCGCGGGCGCGAGTGCGGCTGGCGGCGGGGCGGACCCGGCTCTCGCGGGAAGGGCAGGCGCTCTGCTTTTTTGCGGGCGCGAACTCGATTTTCTACGGCGACAAACTTCTTACGGCGCAAAACCCGGCGGCCGATGCGGACGTGGCGCTGCTGCGCGCGATCGGGCTCGCGATCGAGCCTAACGAATCGGCGGACGGAGCCCGCGCGGCCGACGAGCGAGCGGCAAAAATTGTAGGGCGGCCCGCCTGAGGCGGGTTGCCAGTTTCAGCGGGAAAGA
>JBDTIQ010000086.1:0-12082 GCA_039936335.1 Chthoniobacterales bacterium | reverse complement strand
CCGTCTTGGGATGTTTCGTCGGGTCCCAATGCAGTAAAGCGTTACCAACCGCCGCGATCGGCGCCGGGATGAAGTAGCAGGACTCCATCGAAATCCCGCGCGCAAAGTCGCCTTCGCTGCCGCGCTGAGTCAGGATTTTACCGCTCTTCAGCCGCGCGAGATCGATCTGAGGAAGATGCGAAATCGAACGCAGTTCCTCGACCGGCCTGGCGTGAGCGATCTGCAGTGCCAGACAAACCGCGGCGCTGCCACCGAGGATCTTGCCTAACGAATACAACCGCATCCTTCCCAAATATTAAGGAACTTAGAACTGCGCTTTCAGCGCAACGCGAAGGTACGGTGAAGGATCGGTCCGGTAGTTCTCTCCGGCGCGATGGAAGGCAAAGTGCCGCTGGATCGAGTAGCCCGCGTCGAAATCGACGCTACAGGCATTATTCAACGTATAGGTTAGACCGACGCCGGCGTGGTAGTCGTAGAAGTCAACCTGCGTCCCGCTCAGCTTGTGCGGCGTGATACCATCATTCGTATCGGTGCGATAGGAGCCACCGAGGAATTCGCCACCGACATACAGATCGAGCTTTTTGGTTGGGCTGTAGATCAAGCGCGGTTCCGGCAGCACACCCATCAGGCGAATGGTATCCGACGGAATCCAGATCACACCGCCGAGCGGCAGCACTGGGTAACCACCACGCAAAAAGGCCGTGTTTACGCCCGCGAAGAGGTAAAGTTTGTCCTGCTCGACGACGAAAATCCGGCCGAGCGTGATGGGGACGTCAAACGACGAGATACCAAAGTCGTTCTGTGTGTAGAAACCGGGGCGGATGTCGAGGAAAGCGCCGACATCGGATCCGTGCATAACGTCAATGCCGACCACGCCGGCGAGCGACTGCAGGTGATTCGGAACCGGCGCATTGGTGCTGCCAAAATCGAACCGATCGTAAGCGACGCCGACGTGCAGATAGTACTTACCGGAAATCTGGAAGCGATGGCCGTACTCAAATTGGTTCAGAATCTCATCCTGTTTCCCAAAACTGCCGCCGTGGTTGAGATCGCTCTCAAACACGTAGCCGCTTTCCATCTTGAAAATATCGAGGGGCGTTTCAACGGTTTGCGCGGCCGCGGTCGAGGTGACGACGGCTTTGCTCGAGTCATCGGAACCGGCCCACGCGGGCGCGGCAAGAGTAAGAAGAAGCAGCGGGACGAGGCGGACGAGTTTAGTCATAAGAGGCTGATTGTTTAGTTCATTCGTGCACTGGGCACAAAGCAGATTTGCGGATAAAAAATTATTCAGGAGCCAAAACGCGAACGCGTCTGTCAGGCGGAGGCGCCGCTTGCCTTGAGGACCGCGCGGTTGCGCGGTGCGCTGCCTTCGGCGCTGCTCCCGTCCGCGCTGCTGCCGTCGGAGGATACAGTGCGCGCGGCTTGCTTTTGTTCCGTGTCTTTCATCTCTCGCGAGAGCTTTTCGACGCGCTGTCGCATCACTTTGCCGGCTTTAAATTTCACCGTCGCCCGGGGCGGAATGACAAAGCTGCTGCCTGGTTGGTTAGGGTTCCGGCCGACGCGGGGCTTCGTCAGCCGCGGCTGGAAGACGCCGAAATTGCGCAACTCGACGGCGACGTTGCGCGCGAGGCTGTCAGTGATTTCGTCGAGCGTGCGCTGCACGACGTCGAAGACCTGATGCTGCACCATGCCGGTTTGATTGCTAATGGCGACGACGATGTCGCGCTTCGTGAGCTTGCTCATTTGCATTGGAATCGCGGCGCAGAGCGCGAATGAGCGGAAGAAAATGGAAAAAATAACGTGTCGTCCGTAAAAGCGTCGGCCCTCAAAAACGCCTCGCCCGCAACTGCTTCGGAGGATCCGCCATTACCGGCGAGCGGGGTGCCGGGCGAAAATGCGTGAAAGTGACTCGCCCAGCACGCTGCGCGAGAGCAGTTCTTTGCGGCGCGCTTTCAACTGCCCCTGCATCACGCCGAGCTTTGTGAAGACTGCGTTCCAATCCGACTCCAGCCGGCGCGTGTCGTCGTTCGA
Source organism: Chthoniobacterales bacterium (assembly GCA_039936335.1). Classification (GTDB taxonomy): domain Bacteria; phylum Verrucomicrobiota; class Verrucomicrobiia; order Chthoniobacterales; family UBA10450; genus Palsa-1392. The sequence continues at coordinate 10,051 of JBDTIQ010000086.1, read as the reverse complement.
AAGCTCGCGCACGCCGCGGATCGAGGTCGCGCGCTCGAGCACGTTGCTTGTTTTGCCGGCCAACTCTTCCGCCAGGTTCAGCTCGCGCAGGACATATTCGCTTTCCTGCAAAAGCACTCCGCGCACTTCGGTGAATTGCCGTTCCTGCTCGACCGAGATGAGCGGCTTTGCCTTGTCGAGCCCGCAGGTCATCAGGTTGTGCAGCTTTTTCCAGCTCTCGACCTGGAGATTGAGGAGACGGAGGTCGGTTTCGAGGGCGGCGTCGATCATGAGTGCGAGAAGTTGCTGATGGGTCCGAGCGTTTCGTCGAGTTTTTGCAGATTTTCGATCAGGAGATGATTCCACGGGCGATTCACCGTCTGGATCTGGCTGATGATGCCTTCTTCAAAATAAAAGCGACCCTCGCGCCAGCGGAAAATCTCCGAGACCGCGGCCTCCCCGTCGAGCGAGCCGTAAACCGCGTGGCGGATGATGCCGTGATGGAGATAAATTTCGCTCGTGCCTCGGCCGGATTTGAAGGTGAAACGCCCGCTCCGCTGGCCGAGGCAGCTCATCTGTAAAACCTCCGCGGCAGAAAACTGGTTTAAGTTGCCAACCAGCGAGTGGCAGGGATCGATCCCTTCGGCGGACGTGCCAGATTTGACCTCGAAATCGGCCACGACTTTGCGCAGGCGGCGCTGCAATTGCGCAGGCGGCACGTTCGTCTCGATCAGCGAGACTTTTTGCAGATCGGCCTCTGCCACAAGGAGATTTCGCGGTCGACTCGAGATGAGGCAGAGAATGTCGAGCGATGGAAAATGCTGGCGCGCGTTCGTGGCCTGTTCGATCGCGACGGCCGGTTCACCTTCCACGACGAGGAGATCGAACACCTCGCGCATCAGGACGTAGATCCCTTCGTTGAGCGACCGAACGATGCGCAACTCGACCGACGGTATGACGTCGAAGATCGCGAGCGCAGTGTCTTGAAAAACGGGATCGGAGTTGAGAATGAGGAGTCGAGTTTCCAATGCGGCGTAAAGGGTGAACCTTCGTGAACAGCAGGAAGCTTGCCGGGTTGTCGCCGATGATCACCGCCTGGGGCCTTAACGAAAATTCTCAGCGGGCGGTCCGCTTGGCCGACCTCCGCAACCTGGGCGCCCCCCTCAGGCGGGGTGCGTTATACTTTGCGCCACGCGCGCTTAGGAGGCGGCGCCGCGTAATGATTGGGCGCGATTTCGTGCGCGGTGCGGAAGTGGACCTTGGCAAACTTGCGCAGCGCCGCCGGACCGCCTCGCTCGACGATTTTCCTGGCCGCTTCCTTGATCGGCGCCGAGACGCCGCGGCCGAGCGTCACGCCGGCGCGTTTCCCTTCGCGGTCGAGCCAGTCGATGAATGCTTCGCGCGCGAGAATCGAAGCGGCCGCGACCGCGAGATCGGATTCCGCTTTCGTCCGTTGCTCGAGCTGGATCGTCTGCCCGCGCTGGAAGAGCGACTTCTTAATCACGCGCTCATCGGCAAATTTATCGGACAAGGCGCGCGGACATTCCGGACGTTTCTCGAGCAGGTTTTCGATCACGCGCGCGTGCCCCCAGCCGAGCAGGTTGTTTAAGTTGCCGAACTTCTCGTAGAGATCGTTGTAGCGTTCCGGACCGATCACGATCGTCTCGAACGCGACGCCCGGCGTTTCGCGAACCATCTTCGCGAGCTGATGAATCTTCGCATCGGAGCCGATCCGTTTGCTGTCCTGAATCCCGCCGTCGAGAAAGGTTCTCGCGATTCCGCGATCGGTGTAAACCCCCGCGATCACGAGCGGGCCGAAGAAGTCGCCCTTCCCGCTCTCATCGATGCCGAAATGCGGCTCGAACATTTCCGGCGAATGCACTTCCTCGTAGCCGAGCTTCGCTTCCCCGAGAATTTTCGGCTCGAACTCGAAGCTGACGAAGTCCTCGATCCCCTTCCCTTGCAGGAGAACTTTCGGGCCCTTCTCGTAAACGGCGACGCTCAGCTTCTCCTTTTGCGCGAAGAAAATTGTGTAGGGCTTCGGCGAAAACTTGAAGCCGAGTTCGTCGATCAGCTCGCGAAGTTTGTTCGCCTGCGCGCTGGTGAGCGCGGCGGTGTAAGTGTGAAGCGGCGGCACGCTGCGACGCTACGCTGAAGAGCGCTTTGCTGTCGATTGCTTGCGCACGAGCGAAGTCATCACGCCCTGAATTCGCAGCTCCTGCGCGGGAACGAGATTCGGATACGCCGGGTTCTCCGCTTTCAAATACGGACGGCCGCGCTCGGTCACGTAACGTTTCAGTGTCGTCTCGCCATCGATCAACGCCGCCACGATGTCGCCATTCTTCGCGGTTTGCCGGTCTTCCAGGATCACGATGTCGCCATCGAGAATATGCGCGCCGATCATCGAATCGCCCCGCACCCGCAGCGCAAAAGTGAGCGCCGTGCGCGAGGCGTTGATCGAGTCGAGATCGAGCGTGACATGGCCCTCGATTTCCTGCTCCGCGAGGACCGACATACCCGCGGGGATTTGCCCGTAGATGGGAATGTCGGCCACTCGCGTCTTCGTTCCGGAGGTGACCAGCGCGCGGGCTTTCCGCGCGTGCCGTTGCAGGAAACCTTTCCGCTCGAGAGCGGCCAGGTACTGCATCACCGAAGTCTGGCTGGCAAAGCCAAGTTGTTGCTGAATCTCGCGCGTGCTCGGCGTGATGCCTTTGACGCGCTGTTCCGCCTGGATGAATTGGAGAACGTTCTTTTGCCCGGGCGTGAGCATTTGAACATGTTCGCGAAAACATGTGCGCTGGCAAGACAAAGTTTGCGGAGAAGCGAGTAAAACTCGTCGTCCCAAGCGGAGTGGAACGAAGTCGGGGGGATCCCGCCGGGCGGCCGTGCAGTAAAGATCAGGGAACTCATGCGGCGAAGCTTAGAGGCAGCTCCACGGGATCCCTCAACTCCGCTTCGCTCCGTTCGGGACGACAATGTTGTCGTTAGGCGACGCTCAATTGCAGGCGCTTTTCCGCAACTTGCTCCAGCAGTCTCGTGAGATACGAAATGCGATCGTAGCGTTCGATTAAAGAAGCGAACTCGTTAGGCGCGTCCCGCAACTGCTCGAGCTCGCTCTCGTACATCGCGCGCAATTTCCCCTCCAGCTCGACGAGCCGCTGCTCGAGCTTCCCGCGTTCCGGCTGCAGAAGCGCACGCGCCAGAGTGCTCGTCGTCGCCGCCTGGCGCAGCAACCACCGCTCCGTCTCGCGTAAAAGGTTTCCCGTATTCCAAAAAACCTCCGCGACCGCCGCCGGCACCGCTCGCCCAGCCGCGAGATCGGCGCCTTCGAGTTTGAGCAAATGATGGAGCCGCAACTTCGGATCGCTCAACACTCGGAACGCCTCGTTCAACTCCGCGCTCGAGGTTTCCGTGCGGCTAAGCGCGAAATATTTTTCCTTCAGCTCTTCCGGATCGAGCCAGGGCCGTCGCGTCGCGCCGAGGAGCGCGAAGTGATCGGTCATGCCGAGAAACTCTCGCCGCAGGAGCAGTGCGCGACCGCGTTCGGGTTCGTCACTTTGAAACCGCCCTTCTGCAGGTCGTCGCTAAAATCGAGCACCGATCCGCTCACAAACAGCGCGCTCTTCGGATCGACCACCACGCGCACGCTTTGCGACTCGACCATGATGTCGCGGTTAGCCGGGCCCTCGACCAAATCCATCTTGTATTGCAACCCCGAGCAGCCGCCGCCGATCACCGCCACGCGCAGGGCGCCGTGTGCGCGACCCTGTTTCTGCAGGAGCGATGTAAGCTTGCGCGAGGCGCTCTCAGTCACCTTGACGAGACGCTCGTTGCCGATCTTGAATTTGATTTCGCCGTTTGGCGCCGCGGTTTCGGACACGCGGTAATTTACTCTGCTTTGCGCAATCCCGCCAACCCGCGTCAACCGCAGCGCCCGGGTAGCGCGCGCGTCCCGCGTGCTGGCGACGGTGTCTCACCGTCGCGGACTTTCACGTCGGATGCCGCGCGTATGCGATCCAGTACCTGCCGAAAGTCCGTCGCGGCGGGGACGCCGCGACCAGCACTCGGGACGAGCGCGCTACCCAGGCCTCGACTCAGGCCGCTTCCAGAGAAGTGGCCTGATGCATTTCCGCGATTTCGGCGACCTCGCCTAACGAACTCACGTGTTGGAACTTTTCGCGCAACATTTTGCCCGCAGGCATTCCTTTCGTGTACGCCATCAGACGTCCGCGCATCGAGCGCATCGCGAGGTCTTCCACGCCGCATTCCGCCACGGCCAGTTCGCAATGCCGCTGGATCAGCGCCCACTTCTCCGCCGGCTCGGGCGGCGGGAGGATTTCGCCCGTCGCGAGGAAGTGTTTCGTCCGCGAAAAGATCCACGGCGAGCTCATCGCCGCGCGGCCGATCATCGCGCCGGCGATGCCGGTTTCGCGCTTCCGTTTTGCCACATCAGCCGCAGTAAAGAGGTCGCCGTTGCCGATCACAGGAATCGCTACTGCCTCAGCCACCTGCGCGATCACCTCCCAATCGGCCGCGCCGGAGTAACCTTGCGCGCGCGTCCGGCCATGGATCGCCAGCGCCTGTACGCCTAACGACTCCACCTGCCGCGCCACTTCCACAGCGTTAATCGAGTTGTTATCCCAGCCGGTTCGAATTTTTGCCGTCACCGGAAGCGGGGCGACCGCCCTCACGACCGCGTCGACCACTTTGCCTAACGTCGCGCAATCCTTCAGGAGCGCAGAACCGCCGTTCTTCGCGACCACCTTATTGACCGGGCAACCAAAATTCAGATCGATGAAATCGGGCTGCACCCAATTGACCACCTGCCGCGCCGCTTCCGCCATGTGCTCCGCGTTCCCGCCGAAAAGCTGCACGCCGATCGGCCGCTCGATCGCGGGATCGAATCCGAGATAACCGCGCGTCCGTTCGTTGCGCCGGAAAACGCCTTCCGCCGAGACAAATTCCGTCACCAGCACATCGGCGCCGCGCTCCTTGCAGAGCTGCCGGAAAATCATGTCCGACACACCTGCCATCGGCGCGAGATAGAGCGGGAATTTCCCCTCTTGGAACCACGGCAGCATGTCGTTAGGCAAGCGCCGCGCTATCCTGCAGCAGGCGCGCGACTTCGTTTTGCACGGGCTCGATCAGGTCGAGATGCAGTTGCGGGTCGGGGACGACGAAAACGTCGCCGCTTTTCACATGCTCGTAGATCAGGACGCGGCCGGTTTCGCTCTGCTCGGTCTCGATCTGTTTCAGGATTTTCTTCCGCTCGAGCATCGCCGCGAGGACGTAACAGGCGTTCGTATTTTTCCCATCCTTCGCGGCGACCAGGCGCCGGAACAATTCCTCGGCGTTTTCCTTCGGCAACGGATCGGGCCGCACCGCGGGAGGTGGCTCGAAGGTGGAACGCCAGAAGGAATACGGCTGCAGATTGTCGTTCCGCTGCGCCCACGCTTCCTCGCTCAGGTCCTGCCGGCGAAAGTCGTCGCCCTCGCGCAAGAGCAGGGTGTAAAACTCCTCGCCTTCCGCAAACGGCCGGCCCGTCACCGCACACGCTTCCGCGCGATGCGAGATCGACCAGTCGTCGCCTAACGGATTCGTCATTGTGCGCGCAAGTTACGCCAATGCGTGAGCGGATTAAAGCTGGGCATGTCGCGATTCGTCGCGCGCAGCCGGAGCAGGTAGAGCCCGATCACGAGGAAGATAATGTTCGGCGTCCAGGCCGCGACGAAGGGCGAGATGCGGTCGCCCTGCCCGAGCGCGAGGAACAAGTGGGTGAGGAAGTTCATCGAAAAGACGAGAAAAATCGCCGCCGCCACGCTCGATAAAATCCCGCGGCGCGAGAAGCCGATCCCGAGGGGCGTAGCCATGACCGCGACGACGAAACAGGTCCAGGGCAGCGCCCAGCGATACTCCAGTTCGGTGCGGAAGGGCGCGAGCAGTTGCTGCGGAAAGTCGGAGTTGAAGCGCAGGTAATCATCGAGCTCGCCGATGCCGAGGAACTCCGGGCGGACGTTCGCGCTCGCCAGCCGGTAGGGCGTTTCGCTCCAGTTCTTGACGTAGTATTCCTTGTAAATCTTGTCGTCGGTGATGTTCCCGGCGCGATCGTAGTTGGTGAGTTTCATGTTCTCGAGCCGCCAGATTTTCGTCGCCGGATCGTAGAAGGCGTCGCTCACGAGATAATTGCGGGTCACATTTCCGTTCCCGTCTTCCTGCACGATCTGGACGCCGTTGAAGGCGTTCGAGCCGGGCCGGAAGCGCGCGATGAACCAGGTGCGGTCGTCGGTCCGATTCCGGAAAACCTGGCCGCTGATGACGACGTCGCGCGGACCGCCGCGGTTCAGGTCGTCGAAGAAATTCTTGCGCGCGAGCTCCGCGTGCGCGGCGAGCGAGTAGTTCAAGGCAAAGGTCACGCCGGTCGTGAGGAGCCCGATCAGGAGCAGCGGCAAAGCGACGCGGGGGACGCTCACGCCGGCGGTGAGCATCGAGACGATTTCATTCGCGCGCGACATTCTGCCTAACGAAAAGAGGAGCGAAAGGAGGAGCGAGACCGGGAGCAGAATGACGAGGACCTGCGGAATCTGACCGGCGTAAAACTGGAGAACGGCGCCCACCGGTGTGCGCTGATCGAAGATCGACGCGCTGTTATCGCTGATGTCGAAGATGAGCCAGATCGAGAGAAACCCGAGGATGCAGTAGGCGTAGGGCTGGAGGAAATTCCAGATGATGTAGCGATCGAGCAAACGCATGGCAGGCAAATCCTTAATCGTTAGGCCGGGCACCTGGCCGGCATCATCAACCCGAGCCGCACGCTCATTGTCATCCCGAGCCGCGCAGGCGGCGAGGGATCTCGCAAGCGTTCTCCTGGCGTCACTCGTGCAGTCGGGGTCGAGCAACGCTTGCGAGGTCCCTCGCTGCGCTGCGCCGGCTCGGGATGACAAGACACCCGCGCGCAAATCCTCTCGAGGATTCGGGCGGGACAAGTTGCGAGGGTAAACTTCCTCTCGTTCATTCGGGCCGGCATGATTGCTCTGAAAGATTCCTTGGGGAGCGATTTTGTCGAGCGGGTGCGGGCGATTTTCGCTGAGGACGGTCTGCTCGCGAAGGCGCGCAATTTCGAATACCGCCCGCAACAGCAGGAGATGGCCGTCGCGATCGCGCGCACGCTCGAGGAGGAACGCCACCTCGTGGTCGAGGCCGGAACCGGCGTCGGCAAGTCGCTCGCCTATCTCGTCCCCGCGACGCTTTTCGCCGTCGAGCGACACAAGAAAGCGATCATCTCCACGCAGACGATCAACCTGCAGGAACAACTCCTGCACAAGGACATCCCGATCGTGAAAAAAGTGCTGCCGATCGAGTTTGAAGCGGCACTCATGAAAGGCCGCCAGAATTACCTTTGCCCGCGCCGGCTCGAGCGCGCGCTCGCGCAATCGACCGAGCTCTTCACCACGACCGAGCAGGCCGATCTCGTTAGGCTGGCGGAATGGGCGCGCACCACGACGGACGGAACCTTGAGCGACCTGCCGATCGAGCCCGACCCGAAAGTCTGGATGCAAGTGAACAGCGAGGCGCACATCTGCACCGCAAAAACCTGCGGGGCGAATCCGCGCTGCTTTTTCCAACAGGCGCGCAAGCGGCTCCTCGCCGCGGACGTGGTGGTGATGAATCACACGCTCCTCTTCATGTTGTTAGGCAAGCCCGCGGAACAGGAGGAACGCGAGGAAGGTTACCTTTTCCCTAACGACTTCCTGATCTTCGACGAAGCGCACACGCTCGAACAAGTCGCCTCGCGTCAGGTCGGAATCGGAATTTCGCAATACGGGCTGCGCTCGACGATCCAGCGGCTCTACAACGCACGGACGAAAAAGGGGCTTTTTACCGTCACGCGCGACGCGCAGGGCGTGACGCTGGCTGCTTCCCTGGCGGAAGAAGCCGATCGTTTTTTCGCCGCGATCGAGGAGCGCGCGAACTTCAAGAAAGGGCGCGAATGTCGCGTGCGCGAGGCCGGTTTCATCGACGATCAGATCACCGGCCGCCTCACGAGTTTGCAGGCGCGCATCGTCGAGGTGGTGAAGAAAACCGAGGACGAATTCCTGAAAGTCGAGCTCGCGGAACTGGCGCGCCGGATTCGCGACGCGCGCGAGGGGATTGGGATTTTCCTACAACAAAGCGCCGAGGAATACGTTTACTGGATCGAGCGGACCGGCAAAGCGCAGCAAAATCTCACGCTCAACGCCGCGCCCGTCGACGTCGCGCCAGTCTTGCGCCGGATGCTTTTTCGAGAAAACTGTTCGAGCATTATGACGAGCGCGACGCTCGCGGTCGGGCGGCCCGACCTGATGTATTTCCGCCGCCGAGTCGGCGCGATAGATGCCGAAGCGTTGCAGCTCGGAAGCCCCTTCGATTTCCAGAAGCAGATGAAGCTTTTCGTCGTGCGCAAAATGCCCGACCCGCGCGCGGAAGGTTACAATGAGGCGCTCGCGAAATGGGTCGCGCATTTCGTCGCGGACACGGACGGCCGCGCGTTTGTGCTCTTCACCAGCTACCGCGCGATGCAGCAGCTCGCGGATGAGATGGAGGATTTCTTCGACGACCAAAAGATGAATCTGCTCGTGCAAGGCCAAGGCATGCCGCGGAGCCGATTGCTCGAAGCGTTCAAAACCACGCCGCGCAGTGTGCTCTTCGGGACGGATAGTTTCTGGATGGGCGTCGATGTGCCGGGCGAGGCGCTCTCGAATGTGATCATCACGCGACTGCCTTTCGCGGTGCCGGACCATCCGCTGATCGAGGCGAAGCTGGAACACATTCAGTCGTTAGGCGGCGATGCCTTCACGGAGTTCTCGCTCCCGGAAGCGATCCTGAAATTCCGCCAGGGCGTCGGCCGGCTCATCCGCACGAAAAGCGACCACGGCATCGTGGTGGTGCTGGATAACCGGATCGTCACCAAGACCTACGGCCGCGCTTTCCTCAAGGCACTCCCGGAGTGTCCGGTGAAGATTCTCTAAGCTACGAGGGCGTCTAAGGAGTGGGTCATTCCGAGGGGAGCGCGGTCCACGCCTGCCGTGCGATTGGTTTGGCGCGTTCGAGTTTTTATCGGCCCGGTGCAATCAGCCTGAAGCGACGCAGCGTGCAGGAGGCGGTGCTGAAGCTCAGTGAGGAGCATCCGCGTTATGGCTATCGCCGGATCACGGCGCTCTTGCGCCGTGAGGGCCTCTCGATCAACGCCAAGCGCGTACAGCGACTGCGCCGCGTGGAAGGAGTGCAAGTGCGCCGCAAGCAGAGGCGGATGCGACGCCTGGGGCCGCAACGGAGCGAGCGACTGCGAGCGAGCTGCCCCAGACAGGTGTGGAGTTGGGATTTTGTGGAAGACCAGACCGAGAATGGGACCCGCTTCCGCATCCTGACGCTGCTCGATGAGCACACCCGAGAGTGCCTGGCGGTGCATGCCGCCTGGTCGATCCGGGCGGTGGACGCCATTACCGTGATCGAAGCGGCGATCAAGCGCTACGGCGCGCCGCAGCACCTGCGCAGCGACAATGGCGCCGAGTTTATCGCTTACGCCATCCAGGACTGGCTCAAAGAGCGACAGATCAAAACCCTTTACATCAAGCCGGGCAGCCCGTGGGAAAACGGCCATATCGAGAGCTTCCACGACAAGCTGCGGGACGAGTTTTTAAACCGGGAACTCTTTGGCACCCTGGCCGAAGCGCGTGTCTTGCTCGAAAGTTGGCGGGTGGAATACAACCAAGATCGGCCGCACAGCTCCCTTGGTTACCTCACCCCACAGGAGTTCGCGCAAGGCGCGAGCAAATTTGGACTCCTCCCGGCCTACGGCCTCCTTCCGCCCAAATTTGCAAAGAGCAACAAAACCCAGTCTTATTCGATCAAACAACCAGCAGAACTACACTTATAACCTGTCCAGCCTTTGGGGTCAGGCCACGCGCAGTGCGAATGATAGGAATAGGGTGCCTTCCCAGGTGGGATACGCAGGATCTCGATATCGAAGGAATGGCGTTCGTAGAAGTCAGTCGAATCCGGCTTGCGCCCCAGTGCTTCCGAAACCTGTTTCCCG
>JBDTIQ010000085.1:0-4970 GCA_039936335.1 Chthoniobacterales bacterium | reverse complement strand
TCTTGATCCGCTGGAAAAAACAAAGCGCCCTCTATCTCGCTTTTGCCACTCTTGGATGTTGTCTGATCGCTTCACGTTTCCTCTAATCTCTTCTTATGCACACTTACTTTTCGGATAGCTTCTAGTGAAGTAGCATAGACCGTCGGATCACTGGTCGTGGCAGAAAGTGAATTCTTCTGCGTGATAAAGCGCCCATAGGTCTGGACGGCGTAATCCACTACCGTGGCGGCTAGATAGTTCGGGCCTGGATCGAGATCGGAGGGGCCGGAGCCGATCGGGAGGCTGACATTCTGATTGGGGAAGGCAGCCATCGTGGCATCGATGATGAGCTTGCCTGTGGCTGCCATTGTCTCGGTGCTATAGCCGGCCGCCCGCCAGTTCGCTATGTCTTCTGGGGTAGAGGGTATGTTCCAGTCACCAGTTATGGCGTTGGCGAAAGAGCAAGCCACGACCTCGATGCTGGAGTGACCAGCGAAATGAGCGCCCGCCGCCGCAATCAGCGCCAGTTTCTTCTCGAGGAAAATCGGATCCCAGAAGAGAGGCATCGTAACAAGCTGTCCATAGGTTGGGTTGTATGGGTTTTGATCGATGAATGAGAAGGTCTTGACATTGGGATTTGCCAGAAGCCAGTCGGGTACGTTCGCACCGCCTGAGTTGATGCGAAGAAGCACTTTCTTTCCATGGCTCTCCGGGCCAGCTCACTGTCCACAGCCGACCAATTATAGACGCCTTCGGTCGTCTCGAAATCCCTCCCCCAGGCGCCTCCGAGATCGACTCCGACGATTCGCGGGTCGTTCAGGATTTGATCTGGGAAGCCATCCTTTTCCGAGGGAGCCATGGAGAAGACACCTTTGGGAATCGGCGGAACGGCAGCCTCTCCGAGGCAAATGAGGCAGATCATGAGGAGGGAAGCGGTTTTCCAGACGTTGAGTTTGCGAGTTAAGTTTCGGCGTTGGCTCATAGGCATCGGAATGGAGCAGATGCGGTATCAAAAGTATGGTAATTATAACGGGAGCCTCCGTCGGTTCCCGGTGCTTCTCGCGACCGACTTGAACCCGGAGCGTCGCTCGCGACGGTTTTTTTCGCGGTCCTCGTAGCCGGCCGCTGGAGGGCGGACTTCATTGCAGCTCTCGGCGCTCGTTAGTTCTCTTAAATTTCGTTCGCACTGCCGGGTGCAGTGGGAGGCGCGACAGACCCTGTCTGTGTCTGGGGTTGTGCGGAGTTCGGCCGGGGGTGAATCCTCGCCAGCGTCGCGTAACGATCAGCCGAAGTTGCGACGGTTCGCCGACTGGTTGTCGGCTTCGTCGCATTCGCGCGGCAGTCCGGGCAGATGCCGTGGGTCGAGAGCACCTCGTGCTCACGTTTCAGATACTGCTCAAAGGAAACCCATTCGTCGTCCACCTTCACCTTCCGACACCAGGCGCAGATCTGGATGAAGCTCTCGAGAATCCGAAGTCGGCGAAAAACCCAGAGCGTCGCGGCGATTACCGTGCTCGCCACGAGCAACGTCGTGATCGCTTCAAACCAAAACTCCTGCGGCCGGAGCGGCGTCTTGAGCGCGCCGAGAAAGCGGAACGGCACATCGAGATATTCGTCGAGCCAGAGGACGGAGAGCAGGACCGCAAACCCGCCCAGCTCGATCGCGAGGATGACCTTCTCGTAGGTGTGCGACTGCTCCATTTTCATGCCGTGACAGAGTCCTCCGCGTGCAAAGCGTTCGCGATCGCGTCGTGCCAATCGGCGTGAAGTTCCGCGATCGGCCAGCGCAAAGTTTCGCCTGCGACCATGAGCTTGAGCGTGTCGCCGCCGACCGTGCCGAGGCGCGCGGCGGGCACATCGCGACTCGCGAGAAGCTCCAAAACCGCATCCGCATTCTCTGGCACGCAGGAAATGACAATGCGCGACTGCGTTTCGTTAAATAGAATTTGATCGAGCCGCAAAAAAGTTGTCGCGCCGAGGTCGATCGTCGCGCCCAACGAGCCCGCGGGATTAAAACAACTTTCCGCGAGCGCGACCGCGATTCCGCCTTCGCTGCAATCGTGCGCGCTCCGGATTTTGCCGGCCTGGATCAACTCCCGCAGCGCGTTTTGCAGGGCGATCTCACGTCCGTAATCGAGCCGCGGCGGACGCCCGATTTTCTCGCCGTGGATCACCTTGAGATAACGCGAACCGCCCATCTCGCTTCCGAATTCGCCGAGTAAAATCACGACGTCGCCCGCGGCTTTGAAATGCTGGGTCGTGATCCATTCCTCGCGCTCGATCAAGCCGACCATGGCGACCGTCGGCGTCGGATCGACCACGCCGGCGGGGCTTTCGTTGTAAAGCGAGACGTTGCCGCCGATCACCGGCGTCTGGAACTCACGACACGCTTCCGCCATGCCTTCGACCGCTTCGCGAAGCTGCCAGAAATTCTCCGGCTTATAGGGATTGCCGAAGTTTAAATTATCGGAGACGGCCAGTGGCATCGCGCCCGAGCAGGCGAGGTTGCGCGCCGCTTCCGCGACCGCGATGCGGCCGCCTTCGCGCGGATCGAGCCGGCAGTAGAGCGAGTTACAGTCAGTCGTGGCGGCGAGAAATTTGTTCGCCTCGCGGAGATGGAAGACGGCCGCGTCCGAACCCGGCCTAACGACCGTGCCGGTGCGGACCATGTGATCGTATTGCCGGTAAACCCAGTTCTTCGAAGCGATCGTCGGGTCGCGCAATAACTGCCGGAGACTTTCAACCACGGATGCCACGGATGGCACGGAGATCTTCTGCAGCAGTTCCGCATCCGTGTAATCCGCGAGATCCGCAGTTGGCTTCTCCGCCTCGCGCTCGTAAACCGGCGCTTCATCCGCGAGCGGTTTCGCGGGAATTTCCGCGGCCACCGCGCCGTCATTCAGCACGCGCATCATGCCGTCATCGGTCACGCGGCCGATCTCGGCGCAGGGCACATCCCATTTCTCGAAAACGCGCCTAACGACTTCTTCCTTTCCCTTATGCGCGATGATCAACATCCGCTCCTGCGATTCGCTCAACAGGATTTCGTAAGGGGTCATCCCGGTCTCGCGCTTCGGCACTTTTGCGAGATCGATTTCCACGCCCGTGCCGCCGCGGCTCGCCGTCTCGCAGGTTGAGCAAGTTAATCCCGCCGCGCCCATATCCTGGATGCCGGCGACGGCGTCGGTCGCGAGCAATTCGAGGCACGCTTCGAGGAGCAGCTTCTCCTTAAACGGATCGCCCACCTGCACCGCGGGCCGATCTTCCTTCGATTCTTCCGTCAGCTCGCGCGAGGCAAAGGCTGCGCCCGCCAGCCCATCGCGCCCCGTCTCCGCCCCGACATAGAAAACCGGATTCCCGACCCCGCTGGCCGCGCCGCGCGCGAGCTGCTCGTGCCGGAGTGAGCCGAGACAGAAGACGTTCACGAGCGGATTCCCCTCGAAGCTTTCGTCGAAATAAATCTCGCCGCCGATCGTCGGCACCCCGATGCAGTTGCCGTAGTGCGCGATGCCCGCGACCACGCCGGTGAAAAGGCGCCGGTTAGCCGCTAACTGTTGCGGATTTCGGTCCGCCTGAGGCAGATCGGACTTCGGATTTGCCTCCGTGATTGGCCCGAACCTCAGCGAGTTAAGTGAGAACTCCGGCCGCGCTCCCATCGTGAAGATATCGCGAATGATCCCGCCGACGCCCGTCGCCGCGCCTTGGAACGGCTCGATCGCGCTCGGGTGATTATGCGACTCGATCTTGAAACAGACCGCCCAGCCGTCGCCGATATCGACCACGCCGGCATTTTCCTCGCCGGCTTTCACAAGAATATTCGGTCCCGTCGTCGGGAACTTCTTCAGCTCGCGCCGCGAGTTCTTATAGGAGCAATGCTCACTCCACATCACCGAGAAAATCCCGAGCTCGGTAAAATTAGGATCGCGTCCGAGAATCTTGCGCACCCGCTCGTATTCTTCGGGCGTCAGACCATGTTGCGCGACGACCTCGGGAGTAATTACTGGCTCAGGATTGGCCACCATGCAGCGCACCTTAGCCGCGCGGCGGGGCGACACAAATGAAGCGCGATCTCCCGGCCACGGTAGCGGCTGGTGGGACGGTTTCGAAAGTCGTTGCGATCAAGCCGCTCAGTTCCGCTGAATCGGAATCAGCGCGCGGCCGCGTGGGTAAGAAGCTTGGGGACGAGGTCGGCAGGAGGTAGTGATGGGATGATGTAGGCGAGGTAAGTGCTGGAAAGGCTAAACTTTAAGCCACCCGAAAGCGTTAGGTTGGCTCGGTCCACTGCACGGGCGCCTCGCCGAGGCCGTAGCGGGCGCGGTCCGCCCAAAGATCGCTGACAAACATCGCGTCCTCGAACACGGTGATGGCATACCGGAGTTGGTTGCTTAGCTCTTCGCTGCCCGGCGGCGGTGCGAGCGCGATGCCGCCGCTCTCTTCGTCGTCGTCGGTGGCCGAGTCGCTGAGTGGTTCCTCGAACGTTTCATCGGAGTCATCCGACTCATCGTCTTCTTCGTCATCATCCTCGGGCGCCGGTGGCTCGAGTTCGGACCGAGCGGACGCGGGGCTTCCGCGAGGAAATCGTACGCTTCCGGAAGAAGGCCAGCATTCAAGGCGGCCAGCTCAGTGAGCATGGTGGAGCAGCGTTCGAAGCTGACGCGGCGGAGCTGGGCCGCATCGGTGAGAGGCGAGAGCTCTATTGGCCGTTCGCGGCTTCGGCCCGAGAAGCGCAAAGTCGAACCGGGAACCGCGACCTAGAGCGTGTCATGCACTTGCGGCCTTCAGAGCAATGCCAGGGAGTTCGTGTGTCCCGGTGGGATGCCGGAAATTAGGCCGGCCTGAGGCGGGTGAAGCGAGCGGAGCGAGTGGGAACCAGTCGTTAGGCGAACCAGCGCGGAGCGTTGTCATCCTGAGCGAAGCGCAGCGGAGTCGAAGGACCTCGCAAGCTCTTTTTGGGCTTGGTTTGTCTGAGGTGGCTTGCGAGGTCCTTCTCC
>JBDTIQ010000084.1:0-6349 GCA_039936335.1 Chthoniobacterales bacterium | reverse complement strand
CGGCGAGGCGGTCAGCCTCGGGATGGTGGCGGCGGCGCACGTCTCGGTGCGGCGCGCCGGCTTGTCGTTAGGCGAGAGCGAGCGGATCATCGCCGCGCTGAGGGCGAGGCAACTTCCGATCAAGTTGCCGTCGGATTTTCCGCGCGAAAAAATCTTCGCCGCCTTGCAGCACGACAAGAAATTTGAGAACGGCCGCATCCGTTTTGTCGTCGCGCACGCGATCGGACGCGCGAGCATTTCCGCAGAGGTGACGATGTCCGACCTCGAGGAGGCTACGGCCGCACTTTTTTGAAATAGGCGAGCACGCCGTCGGCCACGCCCTCGGCGTATTCGCGAAAAATGCTCGCCCGCTTTTTCCCCGCGACGCGTTTCGTTCCCTCGTAATCGCCCGCTTCCACCCGCTCGAAAACCTCGCGGCTGTTCATCACATACGGCTCGAGGTAGACCGTCGGGCAGCGATACAAGCGTGTCGCCAACAGGTTGCGCGCATAGACATAACCGCTCGTGCCGACCGGCGTGACGTTGTCGGTCGTGTAGTGATACGGCGGCAGGCCGGTCGCTTTCGCCATCGTGCTAGCGATCGATTCCGCGAGATCGAGTTCCTCGGGGTAGGAGCGGCTGAGCAACTTGTGCAGCATCTCGAAACGCTCGTCATCGAGATCGAGCTCGGCGGCCAAATAGGAGCCATTCACAAGCAGGTGCAGGTGATTTTTTTTTACCAGGGTCGGCGCGGCCGGGTCGCCCCAAGGCTCCGCGTTGAAGTGCAGGCAGAGCACGAGATCGGGCTGAAGCCGGTAGTTCACCAAGCTGGCCCGCCGGCGGATTTCGCTGTTGCGGTAGAAGAGCAATTCCTCCTGCCAGCGCACGGTTTTCTCTTTCTCCGGATCGGCCGGTCCGTCGAAATCATCGCGCGGATCGGTGATGCCTTCGCGATGCAGCAAATCGAGCGCGATCTTGCGGAAATCGGATGGCCGATAGGGCGTAAGCGGCTCGCTGCTGGACCTCACGAACGAGACTTTCGCGCCTAACGACTTCAGTTTCGGCGCGAGCAACTGCGCGACTTTCAGCGTGAGATCGCCTTCCGTGATCGGCGGCGCTTTCTTTATCTGGAACCAGCGTTCTTCCATTTTCGCCCACTTGCCGCCGAGATGGCCCGGATCGAGCGCGATGTGAAAACCCGCGAGCGGACCGGCGCCCGCGGGGGGCTGCGGGAGCGCGGCGGGCGGCGTCCAGGTGCGATCGGGCGGGAGACGATCGGCGTCGCTCCGCGCGAAGTGGAGCGTGAAATAATCCTGCGTGCCTTTCGTTTTCAGGATTCGCACCTCATCGGGCGCGACCTGGATCAGCTCTGGGCTGATCCCGTGCGTGCAATAAACATCGTTCAGCAGGTGGACGAACTCGTCGTGGGTGATCGTGTTCTGGTAGCGATCAAGATCGCCCCAGTCCGGCTTCCGTCCAAGCGTGCTCAGATTTGTCGCTGGTTCGTTAGGGGATTCCGCCTCAGTCGCACGACTCGCGGGCGCAGGATTGAGAACCAGCAGGCCAGCGACGGCTAGCGTGAGACGGCGGACAAACATCATCGTTGGAATCGGGAAGTTTAATACGATGATCCGCGATGCTCACGATTCTTTTCCTCGGCGACATCGTCGGCGAACCCGGCCGCAACGCCGTGATCGCGCGGCTCCCGGAGTTGAAGAAGAAGTTCGGGCTCGATTTCGCGATCGTGAATGGCGAGAACGCCGCGGCCGGGCGGGGAATCACGCCCCGGCTTTCAATCGACCTGTTACGCGCCGGCGCCGCAGTCATCACGACGGGGGATCACGTCTGGGACCAGAAGGAAATCCTCACCTATATCGACACCGAGCCGCGCCTGCTCCGGCCGATTAATTATCCGGACGGCGCCCCGGGCGCAGGCACGATCGTGCTCGAGACGCCGAAAGGAAAAGTGGGTGTGATCAACGTCCAAGCGCGCACTTTCATGCAACCGATCCTCGAGAATCCGTTTCCGATGCTGGATAAAGCTGTGAGCGAAATGCGCGCGGAAACGCCCATCATCGTCGTCGACGCGCATGGTGAAACCACGAGCGAGAAGATCGCGATCGGGCGTTACCTTGATGGGCGCGTTTCCGCCGTGCTCGGCACCCACACGCACGTGCAGACGGCTGACGAACAGATTTTCCCTAACGGCACCGCGTTCCTCTGCGACGCCGGTATGTGCGGCCCGGTGAACTCGATCCTCGGCCGCGCGATCGAGCCGATCGTGGGGCGGTTTATTTCCAATCTGCCCGCCCCATTTCCCGTCGCGCAAGGCGAGGTCCGCTTGCATGGCGCGCTCCTCGAGATCGACGAAACCACCGGCCGCGCCCTGCGGATCACCCGTGTCGACGAACCGGGCGCGATGGCGGAAGCGCCCGGCGCCTGAGCCGCTACCCTCAGTGGGGTTGCGACTTGCGGGCGAAATCGGTTGCGGCCAAACTGCCCGCGCGTCCGATTTATTTGGGAGACAATACTTATGAAAAAATTGAAGCGAAATTTTAGCGTGGGCCTTCTGCTGGTGGCGGCAGCGCTTTTGTTGCCGAGCGCCCGGGCCGACAAAGCCGAAGCCTACAAATACACCAAAGACGGAATCGAAGCGGCCAAGAGCAAAGAATGGGACAAGGCGATCGACCTCTTCCAGAAGGCCGTGAAAGCCGACTCAACAGCGGCGAACTATAGCAACCTCGGCCTCGCTTACAAAGGCGCGAACAAACTGGATGACGCCATCAAGGCTTTCTCAGGAGCGATTGCCGCGGAACCGGATAACTTCGCCGCGTATCTGAATCGCGGAATTATTTACACCTCGCAGCAGAAATACGAGAAGGCGATCGAAGACCTCGACCATGCGGTTAAGCTAAAATCTGATAACGTGCTCGCGCACCGCTTTCGCGCTTTTGCTTACCTGCAGCACAAGGATTACGCCAAGGCGGTCAAAGACTACGACGTGGTCCTGAAGGACAAAGAGAATGACACAGAGATTCTCGACCGGCGCGCGTTCGCTCTCTGGAACCTGAAGGAATACGACAAGGCGATCGCGGACTTTTCGAAGATCATCAAGGAAAAGCCGAACAACAAGGAAGCCTATCTGGATCGCAGCTATGTCTATGAGTTAAACCATAACTACGCCAAAGGGATTTCGGATTGCAACAAAGTGCTGAGCCTCGATCCGAAGAACGAAGACGCGACCAATCGCAAAGCGCGGCTGGAGTATCAGCAAAAGGAAGCGAAGGCGACGCCCACGCCCACGGCGCGCCCGCGGCGCACGCTGCCGCCCGAGCCGGAAGTGACGCCCCGCAAAATGCGGCGACCGGGCGGCGGCTAGCCCTTTGTCGCAGCCGGGTGTTCAGCCCAGCTTCCTTACATCGCTTGGATCATCCAGCACGAATAACCTGGAGGGCTGAGTTCCGCGAAGCCGGAGCGCGCGCGTCTGTCTCGCTTTGCGCCTCGATTCGTGGAGCTCATTCCTCCACAGATGCGAAGGAAGTCCGCTGCAGCAGACCGGCTGTGCGAGGGAGTGCGACTGCGCACGAAGTGGCGCCACCTTATATGAGGCTAACCCCAAACTGTCATTCTAAACGAAGCGAAGAACCTCTGTCTCTGCTCGCGAGCCGCTTGGGAAAAAAGTCAGAGATGTTTCGCTGGGTTCAACATGACAGGACGAGAAAAAGTTTTTGGGATCTCCTCAAGAAGCATTCTCAAGGATTCTCCCGCAGGAGCTCTGCCGCGGTCGTGAACTTAGGCTCGATATCGACCGGCACGTTCGTCATCTTATCGAGCGCGCGCTGCACCTCCGGCCGAATGACTCCCAGCCTTCTGCTCAGCTCTTTCGCTTTCGCATAGCTTCCCTCAGCCTGAATGGTCATGATCTCGCGGGTTAATCCTTCGACCGCGGCCTTTATTTTCTCCGGCACGACCGCGAAAGTTCCGTCCTGCGCGATCCGGAAGGCGCCGTGGTCGAGCAGGTAGTTAAATTGCACCGCCATTCCCAGCCCATGCGCCTCGGTGATGCCGAAACGCAGGGTGCGAAAGCTCGACGCCAGATAGGTCGTATAGAGCGGCGCGGTCAGTGACTTCGGAAGCACGCCTTTGTCGATCATGTAACGAATCGCGAAGAGCGACGAGATATCCGCCTTCGCTTCCTCGAGTGCGCTGTAGGTCTCCTTCAGCTCCTCCCGCACGGTGCTCTTGCGTCCGTCGACCGTGACATCGTGCGGGCCGAGCCCATGCATTAACTCATGCACCACGATGTGGGTAAAAAAGGCGTCGAAAGAGAGATTCTTTTGATCGTTAGGTGAAAGGACAATCTGCGCAATCGGTTTCAGGATCTGCGCAAATTTGGCGTCCTGCACATTCTTGAGCATGACCCGTTTCGAACCTTTCTCGCGTGTCACGCGCTCATCGTTAGGCAGGTTGAACGCGGCGGTCTGCACGCCGTGATTCGCGTCGCCTGCATCGAAGATTTCGTTCACGACCACGATCGGCGAAAGCGCGCCGAGCTTCGGGTTGCGATACTTCGGATCGATCGGCAGGTGGTTCTCGATGTCCTGGAGCTGACCGGAAAACTTCTGCAGCTTCGCGCTTTCCTCCTCGTCCTGCACCGTGATGAAGGACTCGAAGGAGGCCTTGTAGTTAAACCAGCCGTCATTATAGACTTCGTAAGGTCCTATGGTCGGCTCGATCGCACCTTTCAGTTCCATCCAGGCCACGTCGCTCGCGTAGTAGTCATTGCTCGCAAACGCTTCGGCGCGCGTGTTGAGAAACTTGCGCAGGGTCGGCTCGTCGGCGGCCCTCGCTGCTTCACGCAGCAGTTGCGCGGCCTTGGCTAGTTCGCCCTCGTATTCCGTGCTGTAGGGGACCAGCGTGAGACTCTTATCAGGCGCGCGCCGGACAACGGTGAAGAATCCTTTCGCGTCCTCCTGTTCTTTCGCCGGCAAGGACTTGATCCAGCTGTCGATCTCCGCCTTCGTCGAATCGAGCGGATAGAAGCCGGCGGCTTCCGGCTTGGGCGGCGCGCCGGGGACGAACGACTGGTTCTCGTCGAGCGCCGACCATGGGCCCCGGTTGATCAGGAAGTAGTGCAGCCGGGCGCGACCCTCCGGGCTCTGGTCGCCCGCGAGAGTCAGCAGCATCGCCGGGTTCTCCGGCCAGATCTGCCGGAGGAAGATACCATCGATGATCTGCGAAGCCTGAACCAGCTTTGCCAGCACTTTATGTTCGTTAGGCGAAAGCTTCGAGAGATCGGCCGTGATGTCGGTCGGCGCGAAGCGCGCGGCCATTTGCTGGAGGTTGGCCTGGTCAGGCATCTTCTGATCATCGCTGGCGGCGAGTGCAGTGCTGGCAGTGAGCCAGGTTAAGGTCCATTTCAAAATCGTTGATTTCATGATCTGCCAACTTCTCCACGGAAACCAAGAAGCGCGCGAGGGAAATGTCCGGGTAGCGCGCGCGTCTCGCGTGCTGGTCGCGGCGTCCTCGCCGCGACGGACTTTCGGGCGGGCGGCCTCGTTCGGAAAGTTCGCAATGGCGGGGACCCCGTTGCCAGCACGCGGGACGCGCGCGCTACCCGGAGGTGTCGTTCGCGCTAGATGACGCCCGAAGACGTTTTCGACTTGGTGCGGTCGAGCAGGCGTACCGGCGAAATCTTGACCACGTTATCCGGATCATAGTCGATCAGCTTGAGCCAATCTTCCGTGACATCGCTCGCGGGCAGGATCTCGTTCTCGAGATACTCGGCGTTGAACGCCACCTGCAAATCGGCTTCGCTGATTCCCTCGTCGCCGCTCCCGGCGATCGCGCGCTTGATTGCCATCGCTTTCGCGCGCTCAACGATCGACGCGATGATCGCGCCGCTGAGCACGTCGCTCCGGTAAAGCGCTTCCTTGCGGCCACTGCGGAGCGTCACTTCGAGCAGCCGGTTCTCTTCACGCTTTGCAAACTGCTCGTCGACCAGTCGCCTAACGAGCGCGTCAATCGCGGCGGCTTTCGATTCCGCGCGTTCCGAAACCGCGGGCGCATAGGGCAGGTCGTCAGTCAGATAAATCCGATAAATCTCGCGCGCGCCGACCTTGTTCGGCCGGGTTACCTTGATCTTCCGATCAATCCGACCCGGTCGCAGGATCGCAGGATCGATCAAATCCGCGCGGTTCGATGCGAGGATGATGACGACTTCGTTGAGCGAATCGATCCCGTCCATCTCCGTGCAAAACATCGGCACGAGCGTCGATAAAATGCTCGAATGACGCGAGGCGCGCCGCGTGCCGAGGATGCTCTCCGCTTCGTCGATGAAGAGAAACGGCAGGTAACCTTCGCGGCGTTT
>JBDTIQ010000083.1:0-5723 GCA_039936335.1 Chthoniobacterales bacterium | reverse complement strand
GTCCTCGACGAAAGCCATCCGGTAGCCAGCGCGCTGTTGCCGTTCCACTTGTGCGACAAACGCCGCTTCCTCCTCGAAGTGCGGGCGCAACTGCCGCATGACCGGGAAACAACACGCGATTTCCTGTTTTGTTTTTGCTTCCACTATTTTCATTGCATCGGCTTGGGCCTCTTCCTGCGATTCCGTTTCTATGGCAGCGACGCGTGAGGTCGTCGAGAATCTTCTGGGCACCGCTGACGTGCGCATCAACGGAGGCCGCCCGTGGGATATTCAGCTGTACGACGCGCGCTTTTTTTCCCGCGTGCTCGCAGACGGTACCCTCGGTTTCGGCGAGTCCTACATGGATGGCTGGTGGGATTGCGAGGCGCTCGACCAGCTCTTCGCCCGCGCCATCCCCGCTCGGCTCGACGAACGTTTCGCCTATAGCTTTTCCAATCTCCTCGGACTTGCCTCCGCGCTCCTCAGTAATCACCAAACGCGGCGCCGCGCCCGCCGGGTCGGCCGGGCGCATTACGATCTCGGGAACGATTTCTTCGAGGCAATGCTCGACCCGTTCATGCAGTATTCCTGCGCGATTTTTGCGGAGGGCGATGACCTCGCGGCCGCGCAACGGCGCAAGCTCGAGACGCTCTGCCAATGGCTCGATCTGCGCCCGGGCCTGCGCCTGCTCGATATCGGCTGCGGCTGGGGCGGTCTCGCGAAATATGCGGCCGAAAACTACGGCTGCTCGGTTGTGGGCCTAACGATCTCACGCGAGCAGCAACAATACGCGGAGCGCTTCTGTCGTGGGCTCGACGTCGAGATTCACCTGCGCGATTACCGCGAGGTGCGCGGCCGCTTCGATCGCGTCGTCAGCGTCGGGATGGTCGAGCACGTCGGGTTCAAAAATTATCGCAGGTATCTGCAGGCGGCGGCGGATTCGTTAGGCTCGGAAGGCCGCTTCCTCTGCCAAGGCATCGGCAACCCGGTTTCGGACCTGCAGATCGATGCCTGGATTCGACGCTATATCTTCCCGAACTCGCTCCTCCCTTCGCTCTCCCGCCTAACGAAAGCGGCGGAGGGGCTGTTCGTCGTCGAGGAAGTGCGCAACTTCGGTCCGCACTACGACCCGACGTTGATGGCTTGGGAGGCAAATTTCCGGCGCGCCTGGCCGCGTTTCGTCGATCGCTTTGGAGAACGCTTCTCGCGGATGTGGCGCTTTTATCTGCTGAGTTGCGCCGGGGCTTTCCGCGCGCGGACTTTGCAGGTCTACGGCGTCCTATTCGAGAAAGTGCCGGAGTATGCGCCTTCGGCGGCCATGGGTTTCGCCGCGAAAGAAGAGCTGTCGAGCGCCGCCTTTCCGAGCGGCAACCTGGAAGCCTTCTAACGAGTTAACTGGCCGAGGAGCCACCCTGCAAAGCCTCGAGGTAACGAGCGACCGATCGCCGCACCACCTCCTGCGCGTCGGAAGCAATCACGCGCTCCCACCACGCACCGTAAATCCGGTCGTATTGCAACGGCTTCACCTTTTCCCCGATCGATTCCACCGTGCGCGCCGGGAGCGGAGTCTGGTTCGGATAACTGAACATGAAGCTCACCATCCCGTCCGGCGTCACTTGCAGGATATCGCCGGTGAGAAGCGCGCCGCGGCCTTCCGCACCGTCGCGCCAATGCATGATCGTGCCGCCCGGAAAATGCCCGCCACAACGCCAAAGCGTGACCCCGTCGGCCAGCTCCCGCTCCTCGCCTTCCCAGAATACAATCGCGTCATCCGAACGCATGACCCATGCACGATCCGCCGCGTGCAGATGAATCGGCGCGTCGAAGGCGCGACTCCACTCGACCATCGCGCTGTAAAAATGCGGATGCGAGATCGCGATCCCGCGCAATCCGCCTAACGAGCGCACGAGTTCAATCGTCGCCTCGTCGAGCAGGGTGACGCAATCCCAGAGGAAGTTACCGTGGGCGGTGCGGAGAAGCAGAGCGCGCTGGCCGATCGCAACCTCGGGCGTCGTTCCGATCCCAAACAGGCCCGCCTCCTGTTGCTCCCAGGCGTTTCGATGACCGGCGCGGAGCTGTCCCAGCGTCGTCCATTCCTCGCCGCCGGCCGGAACGAATTGGCGCGGATCCTCGCAAATCGGGCAGCTCGCGGGTGGCTCCGCCGTTTCGCGAAACTGCGTGCCGCAGGCCACACAGATGAAATGCTTCATTCGTTAGGCAACTTCCCCAGCCGCCGCTTCTGGAGTCCTTCGAGCAGCTCGATCTGGATCTGCTGGATCTCGAAAAGCCGGTTGTACTGCTTCCGCAGGAGGTGATCGATTTTCTCGTGCAGATGCCGGATTTCCAACTCGGCTTTCAGGTTCACTTTGTAGTCGTTCTCGGCACCGGCTCGGTCCCGCGCGGCGCTCCGGTTCTGACTCATCATGATGATCGGCGCCTGCAACGCCGCGAGGCACGACAGAATCAGGTTCATGAGAATGAACGGATACGGATCAAAGGCGCGCGTCGCGAGAACGACGGTGTTGACGATGAGCCAGACGACGAGCACGCCGCCGAAGAGCATGATGAACGTCCAGCTCCCGCCGAAAGATGCGATCCGATCCGAGAGTCGTTCGCCAAAAGTCAGCTCCTTGTCGAATTGCTTGCCGATGTTTTCCGAGAGGATCTCGTGTTTGCGCAGGCTCTCGACGACCTCCTGATCGAGGGTGGAGAGTTCGCCGATTTCTTCCTGGAGGATTTCCTTTACGTAGTCGCTCCGATATTGGCCGAGATCGTGATGGCAAATGAAGCCGTGCGGATCGAACGACGGATTCTTTTTCTGGATGTAACCGAGCAACGACGGCCGAATAAAATCGGCCATGGTGCCGCCGGACGGCAGCTTAGGTTCCTGGCAAATCTGGCAGCGCGGCCGCGCACCTTCGTTCACAATCCGAGAGGAAATCTGAAATCCGACAGGTTGTCGACTTCCATCTTGAAGCCCGGGAGGCGAAACCTAAGCTGAACCATGCAACCCTCCGCCGAGCTTTTTTTTGCCTAACGATGCGCGTGCTCGCGATCGACGCTTCCCTGCGCAACTCCGGCGTCGCTATCATCGAGACGAAGGGCAGCGGGAAATTTCACACACTGCACTACGGCGTGATCCATAACGCCAGCTCGCTCCGGATGTCGTCGTGCCTGGTCGCGATTCGCGATCGACTGGCGGAGTTGATTCACGAACACGAGCCGGATTGTTGCGCGCTCGAGGCGGTCATTTACGTGCAGAGCCACAAGACCGCGATCGTGCTCGGCGCCGCGCGCGGCTCAGCGATCATGGCCGCGGCGGAGCGCGGCCTCCCGGTTTTTGAATACGCTCCGAAGCGGATCAAGCAGGCCACGGTGGGCAACGGCTCCGCCGACAAATCGCAGGTGGCTTTCATGGTCCGCGCGCTCCTTGGCCTGACGGAAACGCCTGGCGGCGACGCATCTGACGCACTTGCGATCGGTCTCACGCATCTCCGCGCGCAGGAAGGCTTGCGCGTCGGCCTGCCCGGCCAGCAACAAATATGAGCCCGTCATCCCGAGCGCAGCGCACCGCAGTCGAGGGATCGCGTGGAATTTCCTCAACGCACCGAGACCAGGCCCTGAGTCCGCCGCCGCTCGCGACGCGCTGGATTGGTCGAATCGGTTTCGCAGACGCGCTCGCCCAACAGGAGGAGTTCGTTAGGCAAAAACACGTGAACCCCGAGCTGCCGGATGAGCTTTGGCTCCTCGAGCACGATCCGGTTTACACGATCGGCCGCACGCAGGACCGCTCGAGCCTGCGCGGTGCAAGCCATCTGCCGCACCCGCTTTTCCCGATCAATCGCGGCGGCCAGGCGACCTACCACGGGCCGGGACAACTCGTCGGTTATTTCCTGCTCGATCTGCGTCGGCACGGCCAGGATTTGCATCGCTACCTGCGTTGGATCGAAGCGCTCCTGATCGAGCTGTTGGAAACTTACGATCTCGCCGCCACCCCGCGCGAAGGGCTTACCGGCGTCTGGATTGCGCAGCGCAAAATCGCCTCGATCGGCGTCGGCGTGCGCCATTGGATCACGATGCACGGCTTCGCGCTGAACGTGAGCGGCGACCTCGCGGGCTTCGATGCGATCACTCCCTGCGGCATCGCGGATGTGACCATGACTTCGATCGAAAAAGAAACCGGCCGGAATCCCACCGTCGAAGCGGTCGCCGCGATCGTCGCGGAGCTGGCGCAACGCCGGCTCACGCGCCTTCCGGACTCGACAGAGTCTTGCGCTTTGTTTTAATGAGCGATGCCCATCCCACTCGAAGACAATTTCTCCGACATCATCGGCAAAGCGCAGCGCGGCCTCGGAATTTCCGACGACCAGCTCGCGAATAAATCCGACGCCAGCGTCGAAGCCATCCATCGCCTGCACGACGGGGACTTCAACCGCGCGACGATCGACAAGATCGCGCCGATCCTGCACCTCAACGCCGAAGCTCTCGCTGCCCTCGCCGAGAATCAATGGAAGCCAGCGGAGATCAGCCTCGATGGCCTGGCCCAGTTCAACAGCACTTACAACGACATGACGGTGAACGCTTACCTCGTCTGGGATCCCGCGAGCAAAGAAGCGGTCGTCTTCGACACCGGCGCCGACTGTTCCGAACTGCTCGCGAAAGCCAAAGACGCCGGCCTCACGATCGAACTTATTCTCCTGACCCATTCCCATCCCGATCACGTCGCCGATCTCGATCGATTGACTGTGTCGACTGGCGCGCCCGTTCACCTCTCGGAGCTCGAGACGGTGTCGGACGCCGAGCCGCTCACGGAAGGCGAAGTCTTCGAGGTCGGCGGCCTCACGATCGAATCGCTCCTCACCTCCGGTCACTCTCCCGGCGGCATGACGTTTTTTATCCGAGGCCTGGATCAGCCGGTCGCGATCGTGGGCGATTCCCTCTTCGCCGGCTCGATGGGCGGCGGAAATGTTTCCTACCAGGATGCGATTCGGAATAACCTGAAAAAGATTCTGACCCTGCCTAACGACACCATTCTCTGCCCCGGTCATGGGCCGCTCACGACCGTCGTGGAAGAGAAAAATCACAACGCCTTCTTCGCCGGCGCCGCCGCGCTCTCGACCGGCCTGAAATAAAATGAACATCGGCTTTGTCGGAATTGGTCGAATGGGCGCGAACATGGCGCGGCGCCTGCAGGAATGCGGCTATCACGTCACTGCGCTCTACGACGTCAATCGCGCCGCGGCGACGGATCTCGCACAGGAGCTCGGGAGTTTCGCCAGCCAGTCGTTAGGCGAAGTCACGGCTGCGGCCGACGTGATCATCACGGTCGTCTCCGATGACGCCGCGATGCGTGCGATCTTTAGTGCGCCTAACGATAACTTGCTCATGAACGCGAGCGGCAAGTTGTTCATCAACTGCGCGACAGTCTCGCCGGAAGTGCACGTCGAGCTTCAGCAACTCGCGCAAACGGCCGGCGCGCAGACACTGGAAGCCTGCATGGCGTCCAGCATCACGCAGGCGCGCGAAGGCTCGCTCTATCTAATGTGTGGTGGCGAACGCCGGGCGTTTGAACGCGCCGAGCCGATCCTGCAGGTGCTCGGGACGAAGATTCGCTACACCGGTAAAGCCGGGACGGCCGCGAAAGTGAAAGCGCTCGTCAACATGGTCATGAACATCAACACCGCGGGGTTGGCGGAAGGTCTCGGCCTCGGCGACGCGCTCGGGCTCGACCTCACGATGTTGCG
>JBDTIQ010000082.1:0-25673 GCA_039936335.1 Chthoniobacterales bacterium | reverse complement strand
GACGATCAATTCGTCGTGCGCTTTCTTCAGCAGCGCGGGCAGGGTAGATTGCGCCTCCGTGACGGAATACGTAGATGGCATGATGAAAATATATAACCGAGAGGCTGTCGCCAGCAAGCGGTGATTGTTGATCGACGCGTCTGGCGGTGTCGTATTTCGCGAGCGGCCTCGCGAGCAATTAACCGGGGTGAGAGTTGAGTGCGCGAACGCGGAACATTCCGATAGCACACGAGAGCGGGTGCGCTTTCCGACGAACCCTGACTAAAACGGGATCTCGTCGTCGTCTGGCTCGGCAGGAGCCGCGGTTTTGGGCGGGGAGGAGCTTCGGGAACTGCCGGAAGAACGCGTGCGGGGCGGATCTTCCATGTCATCGGGCGATGGTTCGCGCCTGCCGCCGCCGCCACCACCGTCGCGGGAGCCGATCAGCTGCATACCTTCACCGATGACCTTCAGCTTGCTCCGTTTTTGCCCGGAGGTTTTGTCGTCCCAAGTGTCGAGCTGGAGCCGGCCTTCGATGAAAACCGGGCGACCTTTTTTCAGATACTCACCGGCGATCTCCGCCGTGCGGCCCCAGAGCGTGACGTCGACGAAGGTCGTATCCTCGCGTTTCTCGCCGTTCTCGCCGGAGAAGTAGCGATTGATCGCGAGCCCGATGTCACAGACTGCCGTGCCCTTCGGGGTATAACGCACTTCGGGGTCCCGCGTCAGGTTCCCCATGAGCATGACTTTGTTGAAATTGGACATGCGCCAGTCCTAGCGATTTTATTTCTCGGCCGCGACTCTCTTTTTCGCCGGCTCCGTCTTTTTCTCGTGCAATTTCTGGTAATGCTGGCGGTAAACTTCCGGATCGAGCTTAAATTTTGAGCGCAATTTCGTGATCAGCTGCGAGTCGGCGTGGAAGATAAAGTTCACAAAAAAGCCCGCATCGAGCTCGCCGGCCTGATAGGAAAATTGCCGCTTATCCATTTTCTGGACCTGCTCGACTTTCGCACCTTCTTTTTCAAACTCGGACTCGAGACGGTCCACGATATCTTTCACGGCATCATCTTTTCCCTGCGTGTTGAGCACGATCAGAGCTTCATAACGGTTGGTCATATTTCTGTGTTTTTGTTGAACTCATTCATCGCAGCAATCACGCCGTTGTCGATGGCGCAGTTCACCGCCGCAGCGGCGCGAACGAGGGTTTCGTCGAGCTGTTTTTTTTCTTCTTCAAAGAATCTGCCGAGCACGTAATCGACCGCGCCGGCGGTCGGTGCGGCGCCAATCCCGACGCGTAATCGCGGCAGGTCTTCGGTGCCGAAGTGCTGAAAAGCTGATTCGAGACCGTTGTGTCCGCCGGCGCTACCACTCGTGCGGATCCGGAGGCGGCCGAGCGGGAGCGCGAAGTCATCGAGCACGACGAGGATTTCGTTGGCGGCGATTTTGTAGAAACCCGCGAGCGCGGCGAGCGGCTCGCCACTGCGATTCATGAACGTGGCGGGCTTGACGAAAATCACATCACTCTTAGCCCATGCGGCGCCCCATTTTTCGGAGTAATCCCAAGACAACTTGCGATCGAAAGCGATCCGGTCGAGCACCATGAAGCCGACGTTGTGGCGTGTGCGCTGGTATTCGCGGCCGGGATTTCCCAGGCCCGCGACCAGGCGAATCGGAGCGGCTTCGGCTTCTGCGTTCATAAGCCTTCGGTTCCAAACGCTGTCATCCTGAGCGTAGCGAAGGATCTCGCAAGCGTCCTCTCGACACCGTTAGGCAAGGGCACGCCAAGAAACGCTTGCGAGGTCCCTCGCCGCGCTTCGCCGGATCGGGATGACAAGGTGTGAGGGCGTATCGGCAGAAAAGCGGCGTGAGCTCGCGCGCCTACTTCTTCGCGTCCTTCGCTCCACCCGCGGCCGCTTCCGGCTCTTCCTTCTTCGCGGTGATCACTTCCGGCGCGGCGGCAGCTTCCACGGTGGCCACTGGCTCCACTTCCACTGTCGGGGCTACAACCGAGAGCGCGGTCAAGTCGGGCTGCACGCGCGTCGTGACACCTTCCGGCAACGGCAAGTCGCGCACGTGAATCGAGTCGCCGATGTTCAGATGCGAGACGTCGACGGTGATCACGTCGGGCAGATCCTTCGGCAAACATTCGATCTCGAGCGAACGGATGTTTTGCTCGAGCAAACCACCGAAAGTCTTCACGCCTTCCGGGATGCCGGTCGGCTCGACCGGCACATCGGCTTCGATCATTTCGTCCATCGAGATCGCATGGAAGTCGACGTGCAGAATGTCACCGCCGAGGGGCGAGTGCTGCACTTCCTGGAGCAGCGCGGTCCGGCTGCCTTCGCCGTCGATCACGAGTTCGACGAGGACGTTTTCCCCGGAGGCGTGGCTGAGAATATTCGAGATGTCGCGCTTGCCGATTTGCAGCGCCTGTGGCTCGGTTTTGCCACCGTAGATGACCGCGGGCACGGAGCCTTCGGCCTTGAGTTTACGAACGGCGGAACGCCCGATCGCCGAGCGATGGGTCGCGATGAGTTTTACTTGTTTGGCCATGGTATCAGTAGTTAATGCGCGCCGTTATCGATCTTAAAGAGCGACGAAACGGACTCGTCACAATGAATCCGCTTAATGCTTTCACCGAGCAGCTCAGAGACAGAAAGCACCGTGGTGGTAAACCCTTCCACGGTGCGCACCGGCGTGCTGTTGGTCGTTATTAATTCCTTAATCTGGGATTTTTGCAACCGCTCGATCGCCATGTCCGCCAGGACCGCGTGCGCGACGCCGGCGTAAACATCGAGCGCGCCGTTCTTTTTTAGAATCTCGGTCGCCGAAGTGAGCGTGCCAGCCGTCTCGGTGAGATCGTCGACGAGGAGCACGTCGTGCCCTTCCACTTCGCCGATCAGGTATTGCGCCTCCGTCTCGGTCGCGCTCTTCCGTTGTTTCGCGACGATCGCGAGATTGACCCCGAGCGCCTGCGAATAGGCCGACGCCATTTTCAACCCGCCGACATCGGGCGACACCACTACGGTCTTACGATTCAGTTTATCGCGGAGGTAACGAATCAGCACCGGCAGCGAATACAAATGATCGACCGGGATATCGAAAAAGCCCTGCACCTGCTGCGCGTGCAGATCCATTGTCAGGACGCGGTTCACGCCCGCGGCTGTGAGCAGGTTGGCGACGAGCTTCGCCGTGATCGGCACGCGCGGTTTGTCTTTGCGATCCTGCCGCGCGTAACCAAAAAACGGAATCACCGCCGTGATCCGGTAAGCGCTCGCCCGGCGCGCCGCATCGACCATGATGAGCAACTCCATGAGATGCTGGTTCGTCGGCGGACAAGTCGGCTGGACGATGAAGACATCGCGACCGCGAATGTTCTCTTCGATCCTGATGTAAGTCTCGCCATCGGGGAACGACGAGATCGTCGCCGCGCCTAACGGGACACCGATGAACTCGCAGATCTGGTGCGCGAGATCGCGATTCGCGGAGCCGGAGAAAACTTTGAGCTCAGGTTGGACGATGGCCATGGGTCGAGGGCGGCAATCTTGCTGGCGCGGCGGGCGTTGGCAAAAAGAATCGCGGGTGAGCGTGATCGAGAACTGTGAAGGCCGGCTCTCTTCCGGGGAGCACAGGCCGCTGGCCTGTCTGCGTTCGGCGGCTCGCCGAACGCACGGGCGAAGAGACGATTCTCCGGTCGGGCGATAGTCATTCGTACGAGCGGCGTCGGTAAGGACACGTGACCCGTTCCTTCCGCCAGGTTGAAGGCGAGCCGCCTTCACCGACAGGCCAGCGGCCTGTGCTCCCCGGAAAAGAAAGATCGCGCGGCTACTTCGCGAACGACGCGCGCAGCTTGTTCTTCTTTTCCTCGCAATCTTCCTGCAAACGCCGCAGCTCGATGGAAAGCTGTTTCTCCAAGCTCTCGACCTCCTCGAAATTTCCGCTCTGCCGCGCCGTCGCGATCTGGCCTTTCAGGAAAAGTTCCTTCTCCGCGATCCGCGCTTTGTAGGTGGAATCGATCTCGGCGATTTCCGCTTTTTGCGCATCGGTCAGCGCGACCGTTGGTGCGCTTTTTTCGAGACGTTCCATCGCAAGTTCGTAGGCGGATTTCATGGCGTGGTCAGTCTGGACTTGGCCGCTCGGCGAGGCAAGTTGCGGTTCCCGATGGCCGGAAAAATCCAACTCATCAGCACCGACTTCGACGGTACGCTCGTTTGCCACGCAAGCGATCCGGTCTTCGACCGCGACTGCATGCAGCTTATCGGCGAGCTGCAAAAGGAAGGCACGCTCTGGGCGATCAACACCGGGCGCTCGGTCGGATTGCTCGAGGAAGGTTTGGAGGATTTCGCGTTTCCTTTGCAGCCCGATTTTATTCTTACGAGCGAGCGCGACGTCTTCCGGCCGACCGCGCGCGGTTGGGAAGCTTACGGCGACTGGAATGCACGCTGCGCGCAGGCGCATGCCGAGCTTTACGACAGCGCTTCGGCTGTTCTCGCGGAGGTGGTCGATTACGTCGGCCACGCGACGAAAGCGCGCGTGATTTACGACGCGGAAAGTCCCGCCGGCCTGATCGCCACGAGCGAGGAAGAGATGAATCAGTTGACGCAATTCATCGATCGCGCGCGGGAGAAAGCTCCGAAGTTTCACTATCAGCGAAACACGGTTTACCTGCGCTTTTGCCACGCGGATTACCACAAGGGCGCCGCGCTCGCGGAGCTTGCTCGCCTAACGAACACGCCGCAGAGCGCGATCTTCGCGGCGGGTGATCATCACAACGATCTCTCAATGCTTGACGGGCGGTATGCGGCGATGCCGGCGTGCCCCGCGAATGCGATCGCGGAAGTGAAGGAAGCGGTCCGGCGCGCCGGCGGCTGGGTGGCGGAACAGGAAACCGGCGCCGGCGTGCACGAGGCGCTGCGGCATTTTCTCGCCTAACGAACGCCGCCCGCACAAGTTGTCGTCCTGAGCGGAGCGTAGCGGAGCCGAAGGACCTCTCGCGCAGGTCGCGTTCACCCGCCTAACGATCCTTGCAACGCTCATAAAGTTGAGCCGTGGTGAAAGCCGAGAAACGTTTGCTCGGTCCTTCGACTCCGCTGCGCTCCGCTCAGGATGACAAGATCGCGCGTGAGGCGGGGTGCCTGCCTAACGGGCTCCGAGTTTCATCCGCTCGTCTTCGGCGAGAACTTCGCCGAGCGGTTCCCAGCTTACCT
Source organism: Chthoniobacterales bacterium (assembly GCA_039936335.1). Taxonomy (GTDB): domain Bacteria; phylum Verrucomicrobiota; class Verrucomicrobiia; order Chthoniobacterales; family UBA10450; genus Palsa-1392. The sequence goes on along the minus strand of JBDTIQ010000082.1, from coordinate 20,487 downwards.
CGCTGTCCATGTCGTGGAACGCGTGCAGATAAACCGCGACCGCTTCGGCCGGATATTTTGCGATCAGTTGATCGACCGCTTCGTGCAGTTTTTCCTTGGGCGGCGAGTCGGGCAGATTTTCGACCGTGCCGTCTCCGTCGCGTTTGATCCCGACGGAATCGAGGAAATCGCAGAGCATCGGTTTCTGCGCACCGAGCAACCAGGCCTGGAGCAGGTGAGCGGCGAGTGTGTCGCTGATTTTGCGGCTGAGCGCATTTTGCAGCCAGGTCGCGCGCTCGTTAGGCGGTTTTCGTTGGATGAAAATCGCGCGGAGTTTTCGCTGGTTGGCGAGGGCCTGGATGGCGGCTTTCAGAATCGGCTTTTCGTTCGCGTTCAGGTAGCCAAAGATTTCCGCCGCGAGCGCCGGCGACATTTGCTCAAAAATTTCGTGGGATTTCATCGATTCATTTCTGCAACCGCCGACGATACAACATCGGGTGCGCCGTCGGCGCGACTGTTTTTCGCCGCGAAACTATTCGTCATGTAGGTGAGCAGGAGCACCCAGAAAACGAGCGCGAGGCTGAAGAGCGGGAACTGGAGCGCGAGCGGGAGCGAGTAGATGATCGCCATCATCGGGATCCAGACGGCCCAGGTGGCGCAAAGGGTGGGGATGATCTTGTCGCGGTAATGCGCCCAGCCTAACGAACGGCCGAACGACTCCCAGGTGAAGCCGGTGTTTTTCCATTCATAAGTGAGGACGCCGAAGGGCGCGGCGAAAAAGGGGTTGTAACCGAACTGGTCGACGCAAAGTTTTGCGAGCACGACCGAAACGGTGACGGTGTCGCCGAACCAAGCCGCTTCGCTGCGATAGAGCAGGTCGACGAGTGAGCCGTCGAGCGCCCAGATCGGGATCGTGAAAAGCAGGTTGCGGAAGTTGCGTGTCGTTAGGCGGCCGCGCTGGAAAAACGCGATCAGGAACAGCTCGGGCACGATCGCGCCGGCGAGCACGGCGGCGATGAGGACGAAGGGATAACCGCAGCGCACTTTGTAGGCGGCGAGTGCGTCGAGCGCCGCTTTTGCCGGCGGGCTCCAGTAGTAGGCGACGAGCAGCGCGAGGATCAGCGCCTGGATGAAAAGCGCGGGCACAAGATTGGCGCGGGCGGCTTCCCAGCCGAGGGCAAACGGACTCCGGCGAGGCGCGGGCTTCACTCGGGCAAAGAGAGTCGGAGAGCGCCCGGCCTGAGAGAGCGTCTAAAAGGTTCCGTCATCCCGAGCGGAGTCGGAGGCGGAGTCGAGGGATCTCGTGGCGACACCTGAAAGCTCGCTCCACGGGATTCCTCGACTGCGCTGCGCTCCGCTCGGAATGACTGAGTTGGTCGGCGCTCTCTGAGGTGGGCGGCCCGATTTCGTTCCCGTAGAAACTGGGCAGGCGGAGTGACCGCCCTACCATTCGCCGCGCTCATCTTCGAGGGTGCCTGCTCAGAAGAGTTGCGGCTGATCGTCGTCGGGATTCGGCTGGCCCATGATCGCGCGAATCTTTTCGAGCATCGCGCGGAAATCATACGGTTTTTGGACCGTATCGATCACGCCGGCCTTCAGGATTTCCGAGCGCAGAGCCGGCTCGAGATAACCGCTCGCCACGATCGCGCGCACGTTTGGTTTCAGCTCTTTCATCCGCAGGAATACTTCCCGACCGCCGAGGCGGGGCAGGCCGAGATCGCAGAGGACGAGCCCGATTTCCTCGGCGTGCTCGGCGAACATCTCGACTGCTTCCACCCCATCTTTCGCGGCGAGGACGCGGTAGCCGTCGCTCTCGAGCATCATCACACCGAGGCTGCGCAACATTTCCTCGTCTTCCACCATCATGATGGTGCGGCCGCGCTCGTTAGGCCGGAAGAGCATGGTCTCCCCGGCACCGGCCGCGAGTTCGGCTGCGTTCTCGAGCGGGATGTAAATCCGGAAGGTCGTGCCGTGACCGGGCTCGCTGTCGACCTGCACGAAGCCGCGGTGATTGTTGACCACGCCATAGACGACGGAGAGGCCGAGTCCGGTGCCTTTACCGCGTTCTTTCGTGGTGTAGAACGGCTCGAAAATGTGCGACTTCACCTGCTTGCTGATCCCGGTTCCGCTATCGATCACGCTGATGCAGGCGTAATGCTCGGCGACCACTCCGCTGAAGGTTTCGCCTAGTTCCGCGCCCGGCTTGATCCCGCTCTCGAGCATGATCCTGCCGCCTTTCGGCATCGCGTCGCGCGCGTTCACGCAGAGGTTCAGGAGCACCTGGTGAATCTGGCTGCGATCGGCTTTCACCATTGGCAAATTCGGTTGCAGATGGAGGACGAAGTCGATCGTCTTCGGGAAGGTCGCGCCGAGCATGTTGTCCATCTCGCGGAGGAGCGCGTTGAGATCGAGCGGGGCAAACTGCGCATCAGTCTGGCGGGCCGAGGTGAGGAGTTGCTGGACGAGCGCCGCGCCGCGCTCGACCGCTTCGCGAATGACGCGGAGTGCGTCGGAGACCTGCTCGGGTTGTCCCTGCGCATCCTCGATCCGGGTGGTGTAGCCGAGGATGATGGCGAGGATGTTGTTAAAGTCGTGCGCGATGCCGCCGGCCAGAGTGCCGAGACCCTCCATCTTTTGCGCCTGGATGAGCTGCTGCTCGAGCCGTTTCCGTTTCGTGTCGTTGAAGAGATAGCCTTTTAGCTCCAGCAGTTGGCCGTCCCCGTCGAAGCTCCCGGTGAACCGCGCCGCGACATAGACCGCGTCGCCGCCCTGCTCGCGCATTTCGAGTTCATCGCGCTCTGCGTTTTCGTTAGGCCGAACCTGACTAATCAAATCCAGACCTTCTTTTTTTGTGCGCAGAAGCGAGAAAAAGTTCGCGTTATGCGCCTCCTCGACCGAGGCGAAACCGAAGGTCCGCGCAAAGGCCGGATTGCAGGCCACGATCGCGCCATCGGGTTTCATGATGAAGTTAGCGGTCAGATCTTCATCGACGAAGCGCCGGTAGCGTTCCTCGCTCCGGCGGAGCGCTTCGGCCGAGCGAACGCGATCGGTCACGTCGGCGTTGATCTGCAACCAGTGCGCGTTTGGCTTTGTGTCGGTCAGTGTCCAACTGCTCGCGACCACGATCTCGACGCCGTCGCTCCGCGTCTGCCAGAGCTCGCCTTCCCAATGATCTTCCGCGCGGAAGGTGGCGTTGAGCCAGCCGAGGGTCTCGGCGGCGCGCGTTTTTAACAGCTCGTGCACGTTGCGGCCGATCGCTTCCTCGCGGCTCCAGCCGTAGATGCGCTCGGCACCGTTGTTCCAGTAAGTGATCGCCTCGCTCGCGTCGCAGATGATGATCGCGTCGCTCGCGAGATCGAGCAGCTCGGCGTGCTGCACGAGATCCTGCCGCATATTTTGGAGGTCGCGCTGCGCGTGCGCTTCCTCGATCGCGCGGCGGATGGCGGGCGCAAGCTTCGAGATGTATTTCTTGAGGACAAAATCATTCGCGCCGGTTTTGAGGGTCGCGATGCCTTCATCGGGATGCACTTCGCCGAGCAAGTAAATGAAGGGAATCCATGGCCGGCTTTGGTGGGAGAGTCCGAGCGCGTCGATGCCCGCCTGGGCAGCGTGATCGAAATTAACCAGGATCAGGTCGAGATCAGGCGCGGAAAGCTCCCTCACGAACTCATCCTGGCTCGCGACCCGGTGGAGATCGCAAGGGAGTTCGCCGCGCGCGAGTTCCTCACGCACGAGCTCGGCGTCGCTGTCGCTGGATTGGAGGTAAAGGATCTGCAAAGGAGACATGAACGGCGAAAAACGGAGAGGCCCGCGGCCCTCCCGCCGGCGATTTAATTTTCCGCCTCACTCGTCGCACGTCCGTGCGTGCGATGCCAGTGGCAGCCTGGCGGTGTTTGGTGAGGCGGAACGGTGAGCGGGCGCGCGGCGTCCCTCGCACCTCGTCAGGGCATGCCCAGTTCGGTCGCGATGCCCGCCTCGGGCAGGATTCCCTCCTGCGATTGCAGGTAAGTCTTGCCGCGATAGAACATCGCCACGAACACAAAAATCACCGCCGCCACGAGCATGAGTGCGGCGAAGAAGAGGAAATATTGCGAGTCGTTCATCTTCACCGTGCCGTCCGGATTCCGAATGAAATAATTCACGCCCGCGGTGAAGAGGTTGCCCATCGAAACGGTGAAGAGCCAGAGCGCCATGACCGCACTTTTCATCTTGTTCGGCGCCTGCGTGTAGGAAAACTCCAGGCCGGTGATCGAGACCATCGTCTCGCCCAGAGTCAGGATGAAATAGGCGAGAAACTGCCAGTTCACGCTCGGTCGTGCGCCGGCGTCGATCAGGTTTTGCACATGCCAGATGACGACATAACTGCCCGCGGTGAGGAAAAGGCCGACCCCGATTTTGCGCAGCGGCGTGACCGAGAAGAAGCGTTCCATCAGCGGGTAGAGCCCGTAATTCACAATCGGAATCAGGATGAGAATCAGGATCGGATTAGCAGTCTGCACCTGCGATGGGAGCAGGTCCATCCCCAGCCAATGCAGGTCCATGTTCTTCGCCTGCAGCGTCCAGGAACCGCCGCTGCTTTGATCCCAGAGCGCCCAGAAAACCGCCACGAAAACGTAAACAATCGCGAGCCGGCCGAGCGCGCCGAGTCCTTCGCGGCTGAAAGTCTGCTTTAGGGAACTGAGCCCACCGGCCGGGATGTGGACGAATTTTCTCCGACCGAGCCAGAAGAAAACGGTTGCGAGCACCATCATCACACCGGGAAGACCAAAGGCGTAACGCGGGCCCCAGCGCGGATCGTTCAGGAGGATGGGGCAGAGAATCGTGGAGAGGAATGAGCCGGCGTTGATCGAGAAATAAAACCAGCCAAAAACTTTCGAGATCAGGTACTTGTTCGACTCGCCAAATTGATCGCCGACGTTCGCCGAGACGCACGGTTTGATCCCGCCCGCGCCCATTGAAATCAGCCCGAGCCCGATGAGCAGCCCGAGGCGGGTGTCGTTAATCGCGAGCGCGAAATGCCCGAAGCAGTAAACGATCGAGAGATAAAGAATCGTATAATACTTCCCGATGAAACCCTCAGCCAGGATCGCCCCGAAAATCGGCAGGAAATAAACCGCCGCGACAAAAAGCGCGAAATACTGCCGCGACTCCGCCTCGCCCATGTGATCGGCCGCGCCGCTGCTCGTGATCAGATACTGCGTCATGAACACGATAAGGATCGAGCGCATGCCGTAGAACGAGAAGCGTTCCGCCGCCTCGTTCCCGATGATGTAGGGGACGCCCGGCGGCATCGTTTTGATGTTCGGCGGGACGGTGGCGAAGGCGGTTTTGGCCATGGCGGCTCCTCGTTAGGCTACAGGCTACGGGCAGGTCAGTTCCGTTTCGAATTTCGAGCTTCGAATTTTCCGCTCGTTAGGGCTGGTCGTTCGGGAAAAAATTCGCGGGCGTCGGCGTGACGCTCGCGCCGGAGATCTGGGGCGTCGGGAATGCGGTGTGCGCTTCCTCCACGTGGGCATCGAGCGGATGGAGATGCTCCTTTTGCAACTCGGGCATCTCACCCAAGTGATGCCGTTCGCAGGAAGTGAAGACGAGAATGAGAACGGCGAGCGCGCAGAGCGGAAGCAATCGAAACATGCGCGGGAAGATTAAGTGTCGTGCGGCGCGTGGCGCAACAAAAAGATTGGCGAAGTGGCCGAGCATCTCCAAGCTGCGGGGCAAGGTGCGATTGGCTTGGTTCCTTCTTCTCCTCGGCGCGCTCGGCTTGCCCGCGTGCCAAACGACGCCTCCACAATTGCCGAAGAACACTCCTCTGACGGGCGACGGATATAAGAAGGCGATGGAAGATATTCTCGGTCCAATTTGGTATCGAGCGGCAGCGGCAGATCCGGATGTAACTGTCGGCACCGTGAAGCTGACCTTTGAGATTCCGGCGACCGGCGGAGCAGCGCGCAATCTGCAGATCATCTCAAATACTGCCGGCGTCGTGGATGGAAGAATCGCGCGGGTCGCTGTCCGGCAACTGCGCGCGTCGCCGATCCCGGAAGCGATTCTCGCGTCGGAGAAGACGGATCACATAAAGTTCGAAGAGTCCTTCACGGTCTTCGACGATTCCTCCCCGACGCCCGCGCCGGTTGCGCGGAAACGCTAGCGACTGTTCGAAAAGGCCCCGCACGCGGAGGGATGGGCGTCGCGCCGGTCGCTGCGGCGACTGATCGGACTCCGCCTCCGGGGAGCACAGGCCGCTGGCCTGTTGCGTTCGGCGGCTCGCCGAACGCACGAGCGCAGCCGGCGGTCTTGGCGTTGGGCGAAGCCGTGCGTACGAACGACGCCGGCGGGAACGCGCCACCTGTTCCCTGCGCCAGGTTGGCAGAGCCGCCTCCCACAACAGGCCAGCGGCCTGTGCTCCCCGGAAAGAACGCCGCTGTCGTCGTTAGGCGAAACGAATTGCGCGGGCGAGAGGCAGTGCCAGCTTAGCGGCATGTCGCTTCGAATCCTGCGGATCGCCGGCCTCCTCGCTCTTTGCCTAACGATCGCGCCGCCGGCCCGCGCTGCCGCCGAGAAAAAGCGCAACATCACCGAGAAAGATCTCTTCGATTTCGTCTGGATCGGGAATCCGCAGATGTCGCCCGACGGCTCGCGCGCCACCTACGTGCACGTGGTCGTGAACGACAAAAAGAACGGCTACAATACCTCCATCTGGATGGTCCCGACCGACGGGAGCGCCGCGCCGCGCCAGGTCACAACTGGTCCGCACGATGGCGGCGAACGCTGGTCGCCGGATGGGAGATCGCTTGTCTTCACGCGCGCACTCGAGAAAGAGGACAAGCCGCAGCCGCCGCAACTGGCGCTCCTCTCGATGGCCGGCGGCGAAGCTTTCGTTCTTACCGATCTGCCGAAAGGGGCGGGCGATCCGAAGTGGTCGCCCGACGGCAAATCCATCCTCTTCACAAGTAGCGCAAACCCCGAAGATCTCGCGCAGCAGGCGCGGAAGAGGAAAAAGGAGGGCCAGCAAGCCGGCCTAACGGAAAGCTCGCCCGCTCCCGGCGAGACGGGAAAGAAAACAGCGGACGCGGAAGAGGGAGAGGAAGAACATCAGAGCGATGTGCACGTGATCACCCGCGCGGTCTATCGCAGCAACGATGAGGGCTATCTCGACCCGAAACGCCCGGACCATTTGTGGGTCATGCAGGTGCCATCGAGCCCCGAGGAAAAGCCGGAGCCGAGGCAGCTAACGAGTGGGCGTTTCGATGAGGGCAACGCCTTCTGGTCGAAGGATGGCGCGCAGGTTTACTTCACTTCCGAGCACGCCGATGAGCCGTATTACGAGCTGCCGAAAACGGAGCTTTACGTTATTCCGGCGAAAGGCGGCGACGCGAAATTGCTTGTCACGATTCCGATGGGAATCGGTCCGCTCACGCTCAGCCCGGATGGGAAAAGCGTCGCGTTCATCGCCTCGACCGATGAGCCGGTGAACTCCTACACCCAACCCGATCTTTGGACGCTCGACCTCGGTGCAAACGCGAAGCCGCGCAACCTGACGAGTGGCTTCGATTTCGATGCCGGCGCGAGTGTTTTTGGCGACAACTCCGCGCCGCGCGCGCTCGGCCGGAATGCGCCGGTCTGGTCCGCGGACGGCAAAAGCATCTTCGAGATCTACGCGAGAGAAGGCAAAACGCAGCTCGCCTCCTTCGACCTCGCGAGCGGCACAGTGACCGATCTGACGCACGGCAAGCAGGCGGTGATGCGTTATTCCTTCGCGGCCGATGGCCTCAAGTTCGTCTATCTCGTCTCTACGCCGACGCGCATCAACGATCTCATCTGTCGCGATCGACCCGGCGCCCAACCGCGCCAGCTCACGCATTCGAACGATAAGTTATTCAGGCAACTCAACCTGACCGAGCCGGAGGAAATCTGGTACGAGAGCTTCGACGGCCAACGCATCCAATGCTGGGTGCAGCGTCCGCCCGACTTTTCGCCGTCGAAGAAGTATCCACTCATTCTCGACATCCACGGCGGCCCGCACGCGGCCTACGGCTACATCTTCGAGCACGAGTTCCAATGGATGGCCGCGAAAGGTTACGTCGTGCTCTATCCGAATCCGCGCGGGAGCACGAGCTACGGCCAGGCGTTTGGTAACATTATCCAATACAAATATCCGGGAGATGATTTCAAAGACCTGATGGCCGGCGTCGACGAACTCGTTAGGCGCGGCGGGATTGACGAGAAGAAACTGGGCGTGACCGGCGGGAGCGGCGGCGGTCTGCTGACCGATTGGGCCGTGGGCCACACCGATCGGTTTGCGGCCGCGGTCGCGCAGCGCGACATCGCGGACTGGGCGGATTGGTGGTACACCGCCGACTTCACGCTCTTCCAGCCGAGGTGGTTCAAGACGCCGCCCTTCCTCGATACGACCGGCGATTACGCGGCGCGTTCGCCGATCACTTACATTAACAACGTGAAGACGCCGCTCATGCTCTTACTGGGCGAAAACGACACCCGCACCCCGCCGGGCGCGGACGGCGAGCAGATGTTTCGGGCCCTTAAATTCCGCCACATCCCGACCGTGATGGTGAAGTTCCCGGGTGAAACCCACGAGCTCTCGCGCTCCGGCCAGCCGTGGCATCGGGTCGAACGGCTCGAGCACATTGTCGGTTGGTTCGATCACTGGTTGAAAGGCGTCGCGAAGCCGGAATATGAAGTCGCGCCGAAGGACCAAGTCTCGGTGAAGCCAACAGCCGAAGCGAAAAGTAGACAGGATTGACAGGATTTTCGGGATTGGGGGAAACGCTGCTGAGCTCTCTTTTTCCATCCTGTTGATCCCGTAAATCCTGTTTGACGAATCCCCGCCCTTGTCACCATCGCAACACTTTGCGAATCTTGCCCGATGCGCATCCCGAAGCAGAATTTTGACGACATTGAACGGATCATCGAATTTGATTTCGTTCGCGCGACCGAAGCGGCGGCGTTGAATGCGCTCAGCTGGCTCGGCCGCGGTGAAAAAGAAAAAGCCGATGCGGCCGCCTGCGATGCGATCCGCGGGATGTTCGACCTCATGAACATCTGCGGCGAAGTCGTGATCGGCGAGGGGATCAAAGACGACGCGCCCGGGATTTTCAAAGGCGAGCAACTTGGGATGTGGCTGCCGGGCGCGCCGCAGTTCCACATCGCGCTCGATCCGATCGACGGCACGACAAACATCGCGAAAGGCGCGCCGAATTCGATCGCCTGCATCGCCGCGGCGAGCCCGGAAAAAGGAGTCGAGGTCGCGCTCCGCGACATCCCGTCGTTTTACATGATGAAGCTCGCCTACGGGCCGGCCGTCATCCGGCGCATGAAGATCGCCGGCATCGAGACGATCAAACTCGAGAGCCCGATCGAGGAGACGCTTTTCAGCGTCGCGAAGGCCTTGAACAAACGCGTGCAGGATGTGGTCGTGATGCTGCTCGATCGGCCGCGCCATAAAAAAATCGTGGCCGAGATCCGGCGCGTTGGCGCGTCGCTCCGCATGATCAGCGACGGCGATATCGCGGCGGCGATGGCGCCGGCTTACCCCGAGAGCGGGATCGACCTTTACGTCGGCATCGGCGGTTCGCCCGAAGCCGTCCTGGCCGCGGCGGGAATTAAGTGTCTCGGCGGCGACATGCAGTGCCAGATGTGGCCGCGCGATGAAGAAGAACGCCGCCAGTTGATCGCGGATGGCTACGAAGCCGACCTCAACCGCGTCTTCTTCGCCGACGATCTCGCGAACGGGAAGAACATCATTTTCTGCGCGACCGGGATCAGCGACAGCGCGCTTTTGCGCGGAGTAAAATCGCAGGGTGCGAACGCGATCACGGATTCGGTGTTGATGCGCGCGAAGAGCAAAACGGTTCGCTTCATCCGCGCCTCGCACGATCTGCAAAGCAAAACGATCCGGCTCCGTTCCGATAATCGCGAGCACGGACTGTAGAAGCTATTCAGAAAGCAAAAGGTCCTGCGCCAAAGATTTTGTCATCCTGAGCCCCGAAAGCTTTCGGGGCGAAGGACCTCGCAAGCGTCTCTGCGACGCGGTTTTTCGAAATCGCGTCGAGAATCGTTTGCGAGGTCCTTCGACTCCGCTGCGCTTCGCTCAGGATGACAACTTGTGATTGCGGGAACAACGCTGTGATTTCGGGAACAACCTATGATTACGGGAACAATCCTGTGATTGCGGGAACAACCTGCGACTGCGCGAGCACCCTGTGGCTTCGCGATGATAAACAAGTGGTTCGCCATTTTTGTTTCGAGGTCTGGGAAGAACCGGAAGCAGACGACGAAGCTTTCCGCCGGAAAATTCTCGATCCGCTTCTTCCCGCTCGACAGGCGCGCGATCGCCTGATCAACTTCCCGAAAACCAACGCCGCTTATGAGACAAATACCGAAAACCGAGCTGTCGCCAGACAATGGCGCAATCATCGACACGAAATGGAAAGCCGGACCGCTAAGCTACCACGCCTGCGCCGCCGCTCCTTCGCCCGCCGAGCCGACACATGGAAACTTCCGGCTGCCGGAGGTGATCGTTTACGATCATGTCGGATTTAAGGGCGCCTATGCGCGCACAAACCTGAGTTTTCATTTTCTCGGCGATTTCTGGGACGACCGCGTCAGCTCGCTCATCGTGGTGAGCGGCATCTGGCGCTTCTATCGCGACGAATATTACAAGGGCGATCACTGGGATCTCGGGCCCGGTTTTTACGAGTGCTTTTTCAGCGAAGGCGGCCCCGACGATGTCGTGAGTTCCTTCCAGGCGATCGAGTTGACCTAACGAATCGGATCGGCTGCCCGCCGATCGCGTTGTCGTGCGCCGCGCCGTCGTCTTCGTCCATCGCCGTAACTTTATCTGCGCCGCCGCTGTCGCTAACAGCGGCGGCGCGTTCTCGTCTCCGCATGATTCTTTGTTTTCCCGCCTTGACGTTGCCGCCCGCCATACCCATCTAATACGCCAATTCTCGGTTCGTCCGGCGTGACGGTCGCTTTTTCTATGAAACAACTCATCTCGTTAGGCCGCTTCGCGGTTCTTTTGCTTTCGTTAGGCTTACTCGTGGTCTGTGTGCAAAGTGCACATGCTCAGGGCGTCGAGGGCGCCACGGTCACCGGGATCGACGTCAACTACGTTGGCCCGCAAACCCTGAGCCGGGATCGCGTTCTGGCCAATATGCGCACGAAAGTCGGCACACCCTACTCCGAGACGACCATCGAGGAAGACATCCGCGGCCTCTACGCGACGGGAAAAGTCCAGAACGTGCGCATCTTCGGCACGCCCTCTGGGAGTGGCGTGCGGGTGCAGGTGATCCTCGCGACCCGGGCGCTCGTCACCTCGATCGAGATCGACGGCGCGCGTCAGTTAAATGCGAAATCGGTCCGCAAGCGCGTGAAATTCAAGCTCCCCGGCGAAGTCGATGCCGAGAAGCTCGAGGAAGGCCGGCAGTCGATTAACGATTTTTACCAGAGCAAAGGCTTCACCGACGTGAAGGTCGATCTGCAGGTGGTGAACAACCAGGAGAAAGGAACGGCGCGCGCGGTTTACACGATCAACGAAGGCGAAAAAGGCGCCGTCCGCTCAATCGTCTTCCAGGGAAATACGAAGTTCAGCGATCGCACCTTGCGCAAGAAGATGAAGACCAAGCCGAAAGACTTGATCTCTTTCATCGATAAATCCGGACGACTCGACCAGTCGCAACTGCAGCAGGATCTCGATAGCATCCGCGAGTTTTACCAGAACAAAGGCTACATCGACGTCGCGATCCCGGAAGTGCGGCAGGAGCGCACGGACAAAGGTTTGCGGATCACGATCGTGATCAACGAAGGGATGCAATACCACGTGCATCAATTGAGCTTCTCGGGCGAACAGGTGACGACCGAGCCAAAACTGCGCGCGATCCTGAAGATGAAAGAGGGCTCGGTTTACAGCCCGGAAGCGCTCACCGCCGATATCAAATCGCTGACCGACGGCTACGGCAGCGGCGGTTTCGTGGATGTCAATATCCGGCCGGAAGGGATTCCGGCGGGGAACGGCCTGGTTGATCTGCACTACACGATCCAGGAAGGCGAACGCTCGTTCGTCGAGCGGGTAAACATCGTCGGAAACACGCGCACGAAAGACAAAGTGATCCGCCGCGAAGTGCTCGTCCTGCCGGGCGATGTCTATAACACCGTGCGCGTCGATGTTTCGAAGCAGCGTCTCGAGAACCTCGGTTATTTTGAGAAGGTGGATACTTTCCCGGAAGACACCGGCATCCCGAGCCGCAAAAACCTGCTCGTCCAGGTGCAGGAAAAACGCACCGGCACGCTTCAGTTCGGCGCGGGCTACAGCACGATCGACAGCATCATTGGTTTCGTCGAGTTCTCGCAGGGCAACTTCGATTTGTTAAACTGGCCGACCTTCACCGGCGCCGGCGAGAAATTCCGAGCCCGTGCGCAATTCGGTTCGCAGCGGCAGGATTACGAAGTGTCGCTGACGGAGCCGTATTTCCTCGGCAAACAGCTATCGTTAGGCGGCGACGTTTTCTACCATGGCGCGAGCTTCCTCAGCTCCGTTTACGATCAGCGCGCCTACGGTTTCTCGATTAGCTCGCGGCTCCCGCTGACGGCTTTCTCTTACGTCAGCCTGACCTACACACTCCAGGAAGTGGAAATCTTCAACGTCTCTCCGACTGCTTCTCCGGAGATCCAGGCACAGGCCGGGACGCTCTTGATCAGCGAGCTGACCCCTTCCTACACCTACGACACGCGCGATAACGTTTTCCTCACCCGTCACGGCCATCGTTTCATCTTCACCCCGCACGTCTCGGGCGGTTTCCTCGGGGGCGATGTGCAGACTTACGGTTTCGATTTCCAGGCATCGCAATACTTCCTCCTGCCGCTTGACAATATCCTGCTCTTGAACGGCGAAGTCACGACCGTCGATAGCTGGGGCAGCGGGTCCGGCGTTCCGATCTTCGACCGTCTCTTCCTCGGCGGCGCGAATGATTTGCGCGGTTTCAACTTTCGCGACGTCTCTCCGAGAGACGTAAATGGCCAATCCCTCGGCGGCAACACGCTTGCGCGCTTTACGATTGAAGACACGTTCCCGATCATTCCGAAAGTGCGTTTCGCAATGTTCTACGACACCGGTTTCGTCAATGCCAATGCCTATGACTTCGGTACGCAAGACCTTGCCAGCGACGTCGGTATCGGTCTGCGACTTGATCTCCCGGTTGGCCCGCTCCGCCTCGACTACGGCTTCCCCCTTCAAGGCAAGCAATTTGGTTCCGGCGGCAAGTTCAACTTCAGTGTCGGCTATCAATTTTGAACGGCACCCGGCACTTGCAGTCTAACGACTTCCCGATTACCAGTCTGACCCTATATCTATGAAAAAACTCACCCTCGTGGCCCTTTTGGCCGCTTTCGCACTCCCCGCCGCCGGCTACGCGCAAGCCCCGAAAATCGGCACCATCGACATGAATCGCGCCTTCAAGGAATATAACAAAACCAAGGACGCCGAAGGCAAGATCAACGACGCCAAGAACGCCGCGAAGAAGGAATACGACGATCGCGCCGACGCTTACAAAAAGGCGTTGGATGAAATCAACAAGCTCAACCAGCAGCTCGAAGCACCAGCCCTGAGCGCCGACGCCAAGACGAAAAAGGCGAAAGATCGCGACGACAAAATCGCTAGCATCAAAAACATGGAGCGCGAGATCAACGAATTCCGGCAGACTCGCGAGAAGCAGCTCCAAGAGCAGGCCGTGCGCATGCGCGACGGCATCGTGAAGGAAATCACCGACGTCGTGATGACGAAGGTGAAAGCCGACAACATGGACCTCGTCTTCGACAAGTCCGGCGTTAGCCTGAACGGCGTCCCGATCGTGATGTATGCAAAGGACAGCTACGATTTCACGAGCGATGTCGTGACGCAGTTGAACAAGGCCGCGCCGGCCTCCACTCCGGCAAAGTCCACGCCGGCGAAGAAGTAACCTTTTCAACCTGAGGAAAAATTTGAGAACGCACGCTGCAAGGCGTGCGTTCTTTTTTTTACCTGCGTCGCATGCGAAGTTCATCGCCATGGATTCCAGGGTTTTCGTCGCGATCGGTCTACTCGTGGCTTTCCTAAGCAGCACCGCACTCGGCGCGTCGGACTGGGAGAAAACCGTTCCCCTTACCACGCGCGGTAAGTTTCCCAACCCGCGTCCCATGCGGGCCACCTACCAGTTCGGCTGGAACGACGTGGTTGCCGCGATCGCCGAGATCAGCTCCGGCGAAAAAGAGGGCCACCTACAACTCACCGGCACCGGCAAAACCGTCGGCATCGTGCGCGCTCTCTGGCGCTTTGACGTGCAACATCGGGCCAGCGCCGACCCGGCGACTTTGCGTCCAATCTCCATGCACCAGGTCGACGAACTGCGGCGCAAAACCGTCACGACGAATCTTGTTTTCAATCCCGGCGGCGTCACCCGCACCCGCACCGATAACAAGACGAAGAAGCCGCCCACGCCAAAGAAGTTCGACTTTCCTGGTTTGCTCGATTTGCACTCCGCGCTGCTCATGATCCGGAGCCAGCCGCTCACCGACGGCAGCGTACAGCGCATCGTCGTTTATCCCGCGACGAATGCTTATCTCGCCACCATCACCGTCGCCGGACACGAAAGCGTCAAGGTCGGCGCCGGCACTTACAAAGCGATCAAGCTCGACTTAAAGCTCAGCAAAGTGAACAAGCAGCGCGAGCTCGAGCCGCACAAAAAATTCCGGCAGGCGAGCATCTGGATCTCCGACGATGCCGATCGCTTGCTCCTCCGGATCGAGGCGCGCGTTTTTATCGGCACCGTCTTCCTTGACCTGCAGTCGGCCACCTTCACCGCCGCACACTAAACCTGCGATCTTTGCCTAACGGGTGAGGTCAGTCCGGAATCCACTCGCCGCGATAGATCGGCTGGCGCGGAAAAGGACGCCGGCGCGGGCGGAGGCGCGGCCCATGTTGCCCGGGCAATAAGCCAAGCGCGGAGAGCGTCTCCATGTTCAGCCGGCCGTCCGCAGGCAACCCCGCGCGCGCTTGAAACGCCTGCACCGCCGCGGCCGTTCCCGGTCCAAAGACTCCATCGATTCCGCTCCGATAATAACGAGCCCGGGCGAGCAAAGTCTGCACACCGACGATCACGTGTCGCTGCAAATCCGGCGGCGCCATTTCGTAAGGTGTTCCGTCGAAGACTCCGCTCGTTGTCGGCCGCAACTCGCGCGGACCACCTGGCGCGTAGTCTTCCCCCGGAGTCGCCGCTGGTGGAGAAACTTCCGCTGGTCGCTGCGTGCGCGTGTCGCCGTCCCGCCGGGTTATCGTCGGCGTCGACTCGGCCGGCGCGGGCGCGCTTTTCGGAACATTTCCCATGCCTAACGAGCGCAAGGTTTCCGCGTCGATCTCGCCCGTGATCTGCAGGCCGTTGCGAATCTGGTAGCGCCGGATCGCCGCGGTCGTATCGGCGCTTTTCTGTCCCGTCACACTGCCGTAGTAGAAGCCCTGATCCTTCAACGCCCGCTGCACCGCCGACGTCGTTTGATCCGCCCGTGCCACCGCCATGCTCGCAACGAGCACGAGACTTAACGCACAGCAGATCCGTTTCATCAGCAAGCTTCGACGCTTCATTTCCGGCGGTTATTCAGCGGGACCAGCCACCGCCAGTTTGGGGTCGTTAGGCCGGAGCACCTCGCGATAACGATGAACTCCGTCCGTGATCGCCGAGGCAATTTGTTGGCGATATTCCGCCGTCGTCAGCTTGGTCACGTCCGCCGGGTTTGTGATGAAGCCGCCTTCCACGAGCGCCGTCGGGTGCCGCACATTCCGGATCACGTAAAACTGCGCGGTCTTCGTCCCGCGATTCACCGCCCGCGTATGCTCGACCAGCGCCGTCTGCAAAAACCGCGCGAGACTTTCGCTCTTCGCGAGGAGCGGTTGTGATTCTGCCGCCGGGTGGAAAAACGAGAGCCAGCTCAGAAGTCCCGGGCGCGTCGTCCGTTGACGTTCCGCAAAATAAGTTTCCACGCCCGAGGCCCCGGCGCGTTCGCCGTCATTGAAATGGATGCTGATGAAGAGCGAATTCTGCTCGTCGTTGCCCACCGCGGCGCGCTCCGCCAGAGAAAGGTAACGGTCCGAATCGCGCGTCATGACCGTGCGGTAACCGGACGCACGCAGCAGCATCTCGGCGCGTCGCGCGACATCGAGGGTGAGATCTTTCTCCATCACGTTGCCGCACATCGCGCCGGAATCCTGACCGCCATGACCGGGGTCGAGCACCACGACAAAAGGTTTCGCTTTCCCGTGGGTGGGCGGTCGAAGTTCTGCCGCTTGGCGCGCGCGGGGCGCGATCAACACGAAACAAAGAAACGAAACCGCGAGGAGGAACAGGCCGAACCAGGGAAGAATGCGCCGCAGCATTTGTCCTTCTTCTCGTTAGGCGACAAGTGCTGTGAGCTCGTCGCCCGCCAGTTGCCGATAGCGAATCGCCGTCGCGACATTTCGCTCCAGCACGCAGGCTTCGATCGTCGCGCTTTTCAATTTCTCCTCGCGCTGCTCGAGCAACGCCGGATGCGACGGCAATCCACTCGTCTCCTCGGAGACCGGCATGCTGCCAACGCTCCACGCATCGAGCGCGACTTTCAGGGCCTGCCGTAAAGTTGCGTTCGCATCGTGATCACGCGCGAGCAATTCCTCCATCGCCTCGGTCGCGAGCGTCGTGCCGCTGATCGCGCAAAAGCTCGGCTGCTTCGGCCCGTGCGCGGCGATCGCGCCGTCGAATTCCACCCGCAGAAAGAGGTCTTCCGTCGGCGTCGCACCGACTTCGGCGAAAATCATCCGAGCCAAATAGGGCGCGCCATACACTTGTTCGAAAGCCGTTTTCAAAAGCGGGCTGAGCGAGTAGAACGCGAGCCGCCGCAGCGAAACATCCGCCGCCGAGCGCGTGAAACCTTCCGTGCTCGCCAGCTCGATCGCGGCCATTCGAAGCCGCTCGATATCGCCCGGATGACCGATCGCGCCCATCGCGATGCGGTCGTAAATCTCGAAAAGTTTCTGCCGCGCCTGCCCGACGGTGACGAACAAAATCCCGTCCTGATAAGTCAGCGCCGCGATCGGGCTGCCGGGCGCGAGCTGCGTCTCGATGTATTCGCGCCGGTTCGCGATCGCTTCGACCCAACGGTAAGGCTCCTCGGTCATGCGACAGTGCGCTTGAAGCGCGCAGCGATCTGTTTTTCGCCGAGGGTCTTGATTCCGTCGTGCGAGATGATTTTGATGATCGGAAATATCCGGCCCTGACGATCGACTCCGCCGGTGGCCGTGTCCGCCTCCGCCGCCGTGTCGAGCGCACGGAGCGCGAGCGTGACAGCGTCTTCCTCGCGCAACTTGTTCAGTGGCTTTTTCCCCCAGCGATTTTCGTAAAACAAAACCCCGCGCACGGCAGGTGAACCGGACCCGGTCGCCGTGT
Source organism: Chthoniobacterales bacterium (assembly GCA_039936335.1). Taxonomy (GTDB): domain Bacteria; phylum Verrucomicrobiota; class Verrucomicrobiia; order Chthoniobacterales; family UBA10450; genus Palsa-1392. The sequence continues at coordinate 3,043 of JBDTIQ010000082.1, read as the reverse complement.
ATTCCGTCACCTCGAAATTCGCGCCCATGGCATCGTAAAAATAAAGCCGCGCCTGCCCGTCGCCGGCGAAATCGTAGGTCGCGAAAATCGGCACGACCACGCCAACGCCCTGCATGACGAAGCCGAAGTTGTCGCGGAGTAGCTTCGAGAGCGCGCGCACTTTTCCATTCACGCTCATTTCCTGCAATTGCGTGCGGCGAAAATACTGGAGGGAATGCTCGAGCACGCGCGCCATTTCCCAGGCAGTCGCGGGGACACCTGCGATCGCCATGATCGAGTGGCGATCGATCTCGAGCACCTTGTCGGCGCGATCGTAAACAACCGTGTTCCCCGCGGTTGCACGCCGATCGCCCGCGACGAGGACGCCGCCGGTAAACTTAAACGCAAGAATCGTCGTCGCCTGCGTCGGCGTGAAACCTGCCGCAGGTGAATTACCGCCTAGCGACGGCAACATGGATGCTTCGTTCAATAATCCGTGCTGCCGCAGAAGCGCGAGGAAATCCGAGGAACCGACCGCGCCTAACGAGTCCTTCGTCACTGGCCGGTGCGCTGCCGATAGCGCTTCGATTGGTTCGGATCCACCTTGCGCATTTTCTTCAGCAAGTCGCGCGTGTCCGGCCGCGAAACGTCGGGCGATTTGGGTCCGCCGCCGTCTCCTTGTTGCGGCCCCCACGGCACAGGCGCCACCGGTTTTTCCGTCCGCTCAGGCATGAAAAAATGCTACCGCGAAAGCGCCGAAACGCAAGCTGCCCTAGCTTGCCAGCCCTAGGGAAGGATGCCAAGCTTGGCCCATGATGCGCCTTCGTTTTCCGTGTCTCGTGATCGTCTTTTGCGGTCTGCTCGCGGCCTCTGCTCCGGGGCAGACGCCTCCCTCTTCCGAAGCTGCGCAACTCGCCACGTTGAGCAAAAAAATCGACGAGCAGAACGTGAAAATCGACGCGCTCTCGCAGCAAATCCTGAAGCTCCAGCAGGAAGTCGCGCAGGCAAAAGCGAGCGCCAATCCCGCGATGGTCGGCGTGCCGGAGGAAACGCCTGCTGCGGCCACGCCGATTCCCGCTGGCAGCGGCAACACGCATGTCGTGACCAAAGGCGAGACGCTGACTTCGATCGCGAAGCAATACCACGTCGGCATCGCGGATTTGCAGAAATTCAATCACATCGAGAACGACCGGAAGCTGCAGATCGGCCAGACCCTTGCGATCCCGGGCGCGCCCGGTGCCTCTCCGACGGCTACGCCTAACGAGTGATGGACGCGCCGGCCCACCAGACTTGGTTCCTGCGCAAGCATGTCGATGGAAATGTCTTTGGCCCGTTGAGTTTCGCGCAGGTCCGGCGCTGGGCGGACGCCGCGTAGATCGCGCCACATGACAAGATTTCGCACGACCAGGAAAGCTGGCTGAAGGCGCCGATGTATCCGGAACTCGGGATGGACTGGCTCGTCGAAGTCACGAGCGAGCGTTATTACGGTCCGACCACGCTCGGCGCGGTCCGCGAGTTTATGCGGCTCGGTGAGACTGGTGAGGAGAATTTCATCATCAACTCCTGCGACGGATCGCGCCGGCAGATCAACGAGTTGCCCGAGCTCGCGCGCGCACCGGAGAAGGTGGTCCTCGAAACTTCTCACAACGCGCCGCCCCCGAGCCCGATGGCGATCAACCTGCGCGACCGGATCAAGGATCTCGAGCAAAGCCTCCTGGAAGAGCGCCGGGCGCTGGGCGAAGCGGACGCGCGTTTCCACGAGCTGCTGCAGAGGCGGACGGTGACTTCCCCTTAGTTCGCCTGCGAAGCGCGCCGCTTTGCGCGAGGCTTGGTAAGTTTCTGGGGCTGAACCGAAGCGCCGTTCACCCAAATACTTTGCATCATGCTGGAGCGGGAAAACTCCGGCACGCGCAGCTCGTCGCGATGGAGCGCGCCCACCCCCATGTCGGTCGCGGAAGCTCCCACCCGGTAATTATTCTGGTTCATCCCCGCCCAATGAGTCATGCCAACCTCCCGATCGAGATAGATCAGCCCGAGGTCGGGCGGCACTTTGAGGCGCAACGCCTCCAGCCAATCTTCACCTCGCGATGAAGAGTCACAATCGCGTCTGGTTTACTCGTTAGGCATCACTCTTTAAAGCCGTCGAAAGCAGTTTTGCGAAAATCAAAAACTGGGGTGAACCGTTGCTCCTTGCTTGTGCCGTGGGAAAAAGCCCGCGGAAAAGCGGTGCTCGAGCCATCGATCGATCCGTCCGTCGATCGCGAGCCCGATGCGTTTGTAGTCCAATTTAAGGAGCTCTTCCGTCGCCTGGCGGCCGGTTAGAAATTGATCGTTCGAGGTGAAGTGCAACGACGGGCTCTTCGGGCGCATCCCGAATGACTACCGAGGTGAAAGAATTCCAAAAATCCAAGTGGCTGGCGGGCAGTGTGCCGTCGGTCTGCATCCCGCCGACGATCAGGTCGCGGATTCCGCGCGCCCGCAAAACTTCGGCCAGCCGCTTCGCGGTGATACCCGGCTCGTAGGCGAGCGTCGCGTTTGGAAAATAGCCGATCTGCTGCGCGACCTTCTGCACATGCTCGCGCATCGCGGGGCGCAGCCGCGGGTCGTTCCGCAAAGCCAGCGACACGGTCGAGGCGCCGACGCCCGCCGCTCGCGACATCGCGAATGGTCGGTCGCCGCTCCCTGCTTCGATTCTACGAAAGACCCGGGACTTATTCGCGGAATTCCTTCCGAAGCCGGAGCTTTGCCTTCGTTAGGTTGCCGCCAGTTCCGCTTCCGGCTCGGTGTTGTCCCCCGGCGCTTCGAGGAAACTTTGCTCGCAAAGCCGCGCGTACTTTCCGCCTAACGAGAGCAACTCCTCGTGCGTCCCGCGCTCGATGATCTGTCCGTGATCGAGCACCAGGATCTGGTCCGCCCGCACGATCGTGGAAAGCCGATGCGCGATCACGATGCAGGTGCGATGGAACATCAGGTTCTCCAGCGCCTGCTGGATCAGTCGTTCCGTCGCCGTATCCACGCTCGCGGTCGCTTCATCGAGGATCAGAATGGGCGGATCTTTCAGGAG
>JBDTIQ010000081.1:0-23205 GCA_039936335.1 Chthoniobacterales bacterium | reverse complement strand
TCGGAGCCGGAGGGAGTTTGAGCGGCGGATGACGGTGGCGCGAGCGCGGACCGAGAGCGATGAGGAGGAGCGAGTACGCAGCGGCTGGAAACTGGGGGCGGAGGATTTTGCGGACTGGCTGGCGAAGAAACTCTCGCGTCCCGGGCGGCGAGGCGAGCGCGCGTCGGAACGGGTGGAAACGGACACCGCGCTGGCGCAGCGACTGGTGCTTGAAGCGCTCGCGGTGGTGCGGTGGCGGGAGGTGGACCTGGCCTTGCAGCCGAAAGGGCACCCGGTGAAAGTGGAACTGGCGCGACAGTTACGCAGTCAGACGCCGATGAGCCGGCGCTGGATCGCGGAGCGTTTGCGCATGGGGAGCGTCAGTTATGTTTCCAACCTCCTTTCCAGTGTCGATAGTAAGCTCTGCACCGAATAACTCCCCCGTGGCTATGAATTGGTTCTATTGGGCGTTGCTTTCCGCTTTCTTCGCGGCTCTCACGGCGGTGCTGGCGAAAGTCGGTGTCACTGGGGTGGATCCAAATCTCGCGACCGCCGTGCGGACAACTGTCGTGCTGGTCTTTACCTGGGGGCTCTTTTTCGCGCTCTCACCGTTCCGCTCGCTCAGCGCGCTGCAAGGCAGGAACTGGCTCTTTCTCACCCTCTCCGGGCTCGCGACGGGGCTTTCCTGGGTCTGTTATTTCCGTGCGCTTCACTTGGGCGAGGCTTCGCAAGTGGCTCCGGTGGACAAGCTCAGCGTTGTCTTTGTGATCGTGCTCGCGGCGATTTTCCTGCACGAAAAGGTAACGTGGCAGCATTGGATGGGCGGTCTGCTGATTCTTGGCGGGGCGGCGTTGCTAGCCCTGAAGAGCTAAGGGAGAGTTCTGCTTCGCAGCGGTCCCTCTTTTAATGTCCGCCAACGATCAATGCGCTTTTCTGGCCGGTTTCTGCGGGAAAATCAGGATCAACGCGGCGATCGCTACCAGCAGCGCGATCGAAGGTCGTATAACGGCTCAAAGCCAATCCTCCATCGGCATGAGGCTTATCGAGAAAATCACAGACGACAGCTCCGAGCGGGCGTCACTCCGGTCTAAGTCGAATGGGCGTCGTAGGAGAAGAGGTGGGGTCGCGGGAGAAGTCGGTCCATCTTCCGCGGTTGATGATCATTCTTTGGCGCGCCGAACTCGGCACCGGTGCGCAGCGGCGTCTTGCATTTACGGCGTGGCATCGCTCGTGGTATTTCACGGATCGCTTCCGCAATTAAGTGGAAGGCCGCGGTTTCACTGATGGCCGTGCAAAAGTCCTATTAGAAGTAAGGAGAGCCAATTATGGCAGGAAACAAAATAGAACTAAGCCGAGGCCTACTCAGTGGCCTCGGTGTCAATTCTCGGTATCACACAGGTGACTCCGACGAGCTTCGAGGCGGACCTGGATGCGTTCGATGACTCTCTAGAGTTTTACAATTCGGCGCGGAGCAGCCGGCAGGCCGCTTCCGATCTACTGAAGACCACGATGGCAGATGTGAGCGCTTATCTAAGTGCAACGCGCAAGGTTTTGACGATTTCCTTTGGGGATCGCGGGAATACAATGTGGGCGCAGGCGGGCTTTGTGCAGCCAAGCACGGCGATACCTCGACGGGCGCAAGACTGGCTCGCACTCACCCTCGTGCTGGTGAAATTCTTTACCAAGCATCCGAGCTACGAAGTGGCTTCAAAGAATGTGACGGCGGCGCGCGGCACAGCGGCGCGCACGGCAGCGATCAATGCGCAGAATGCACTCCAGCCGGAGAACGTGGCGGTGCGCACGGCGAACCACGCTCTGGCGACGGCGCAGAGCGCGCTGGTCAAATCGATCCGTTACGTGATCAAGATTCTATCGGGCGCGCTCGCGGCGAACGATCCGCGCTGGGAAGCCTTCGGCTTGAACATCCCGGCGACGAAGACGACGCCACCGGCCCCGACGGATCTGACGGCGTCGATCATGGGATCGAGCATCCTGCTGGCCTGCGATCCGAATGCGCTGACGGAGCGCTACCGCTGGCGGACGATGATCGTAGGAGTGGAGAATAAGCCGCAACTAGCAGCGAGCACGGTGGCCCCGATGGCGGAGCTCAAGAACGCGGCTCCGGGTGTGACGCTCTCGATCACGGTGCAGGGTGTGAACGGGGGCGCGCAGGGTAAGGCGAGTGATCCGCTTACGGTGACGATGCCGGTCGAGGCGATTGCGAAACCTGCGGCGGCGAAAACCGAACAGCTGGCTCCATCGCCTGCTGGCAATGGTAGCGCCAACGGAAACGGCAGCCGAGTCGCGGCCCGTCTGAGCTAGCTTTCACGATTCGACGAAACGAGAAGGCCCGCGTCGCCGCAAGGTGGCGCGGGTTTTTCTCTTCGAGGAGACCAGACGCCCAGCGCGGTGAAAGGCTCGTTAGGTCGTCGTTCGCCCGGCCGCGTTTCCTGCGGGCGCGCTTTCCGTGTTGCCAGAGGGGCAATTTCTTCTAAACTCAGCAACCTTTACCAGCCTACCTTATGACTCTAGCCCTAACGATCCTCGATTCCGGCATCTACCTGGCCATGCTCTGTGCTGTGGGCGGCCTCGTCTTTGCTTATTTCCTAATCCTCTCCGTGATCAAGGCTTCGCCCGGGAACGCGCGGATGCAGGAAATCGCCGGCGCCATCCAGGAAGGCGCAAAAGCGTACCTGAATCGCCAGGTGGTCACGATCAGTAGCATCGCGGTCGTGATCTTTATCCTGCTCTTTATCTTTAAGGATCACCCCACGGCGGTCGGGTTCGTGATCGGCGCGGTCTGTTCGCTCGCCGCCGGTTTCATCGGCATGCGCATCGCGGTGCTCGCGAACGTCCGCACCACGCAAGCTGCGACGACCACGCGCACCGCTGCGATGCGGGTCGCGTTCAATGGCGGCGCCGTCACCGGGCTACTGGTCGTCGGTCTCGCGCTTCTTTCGGTCGGCCTGTTCTACATCATCGCCACGCAAGTGATCGGCGAAGGAGCCGCCGTCCGCAGCCTCATCGGGCTCGCCTTGGGCGCGAGTTTGATTAGCGTGTTCGCTCGTCTCGGCGGCGGTATTTATACAAAGGCGGCTGACGTCGGGGCCGATCTCGTCGGTAAAATCGAGAACACGCTCGACGAAGACGATCCCCGCAATCCCGCGACGATCGCCGATAACGTCGGCGACAACGTGGGCGATTGCGCCGGCATGGCGGCGGACGTTTTCGAGACGTATGCGGTCAGTTTGATCGGGGCCATTCTCGTGGGCGCGCTCACGCTCGCCGGAACGCATGCCGCGATTGTTTATCCGTTTGCGCTCGGCGGTATCTCGGTTCTCGGGGCGATCGTCGGGATTCTGTTTGTGAACATGACTGGCCTGAAACCGGGCAACGCGCTCATGGGCGGTGTGATGGCGAGTGGAGTTGTCTCCGCGATTCTCTTCTGGCCTGCGACCCACCTGCTTTTTCCGGACGGCGTCACAATCGCCACCGCGCACCGTACGCCTAACGATCTCTACTTCGCGTCGCTCGTCGGATTGATCATGACCGGCGTGGTGGTCGTGATTACAAATTACTATACGTCGATGAGTTTCTCACCCGTCCGGAAAATCGCGAAAGCTTCCGAGACTGGTCACGCCACCAACATCATCGCCGGCCTTGCGATCGGTCAGCACGCGACGGCGTTGCCGGTCGGTTTCATCGGGCTCGCGATTTTGTTCAGCTTCCATTTCGCCGGTCTCTACGGCATCGCGATCGCAGTCATGAGCATGCTCTCGATGGCCGGCATTATTATCTCGCTCGATGCTTTCGGCCCGATCACCGATAACGCCGGCGGCATCGCCGTCATGAGCGACCTGCCGAAAGGCGTGCGCGCCGTGACCGACGATCTCGACGCTGTCGGCAACACGATGAAGGCCGTGACCAAAGGCTACGCGATCGCTTCCGCCGGTCTCGCTGCACTCGTGCTGTTCGGTTCCTATGTGGAGGAACTCCGCGCGCATGTCACCGCGGCTGGACGGCCGTTCAACTTCCAGTTCTCGCTCACCGAGCCGAAGGTCATCATCGGACTTTTCATCGGCGGGTTGCTGCCTTTTATCTTCACCGCGTTCAGCATGGACGCCGTCGGCAAAGCGGCCGGCGCCGTTGTCCGCGAAGTGCGCCGCCAGCTCGCCGCGAAACCCGGCATTCTCCGCGGCGAAGACAAACCCGATTACGGCGTCTGCGTCGATATCGTGACGAAAGCGGCGCTCCGCGAGATGATCATTCCGGCGCTCCTCCCGGTGGTGTTCGTCGTCCTCGTGGCGGTGATCAAACCGCTCGGCCCGGTTGTTCTCGGTGGGATGCTTGTCGGGACGATCGTGACTGGTTTGTTCGTCGCGATCGCGATGACTTCGAGCGGCGGCGCCTGGGATAACGCCAAGAAATACATCGAAGAAGGCAACCTCGGCGGCAAAGGTTCGTTCGCGCACGCGGCCTCCGTAACGGGCGACACGGTCGGCGATCCTTATAAAGATACCGCCGGTCCGGCGATCAATCCGATGATCAAGGTGGCAAACATCGTGGCGATCCTGATCATCCCGATTTTTTTCTAGCAATAACCTGTCATCCCGTGCGGAGTCGCGCGGAGGCGGGGCGGAGTCGAGGGATCCCGTGGGGCTCCCCAAAAGCTCACGCACGCGGCACTTCTGCGTGCGACACTTCCCGGTTGCTCCACGGGATTGTTCGACTCCGCTGCGCTTCGCTCAGAATGACAAGCGTGCGATCTTGCGCCACCTTCGAGGACACTTGTTATCCATTCACTTGATCAAACTACCATGACCGATCCTTCCAAATTCCAACTCGTCCCCGCGGCGCAGAAAAAAAACCCCACCGCGCCCGACCCCAGCTCAAGCCCGTTCCGCGTTGTCGTCGACCCGCAGATGCGCGCGCAACTGCGCCGTGCTCTGATCGACCTGATCGATAATCACGACGAAGCGCTCGCCGCCCATTTCGCCGACGGGAAATTGAATCTCGAGTCCTACAAGGAGTATCTCGAAGTCTTCGCGCGCAGCCTGCACGAGACGATGGGCAGCCGCGAAGGCGTCTCCTACCTTCTGCGCGCGATCGGTTTCAACGTCCCGCCGGAGCAGGTAAATCTCCGCCCCGAGCTGCGCTGGAAATTTCGTCCCGAAGCCTAACGAGCACAGGCGCCGAAAATCCCGGCGCAGCTCGCGGATTTATCTTGTCTCTCGGCCGCCGGTCTGAGCAAAATCCCGCGACTTAGGCATGCCCACGGTTCTTTTAATCGAAGACGACGCGGAGGGACGCCGCGCGACGAGCGAACTTTTCCTGCGCGAGGGCTGGCAGGTGCTCGAAGCTGGCGACGGCGATTCCGGCGTGCAACTGGCTCTCGAACATCGCCCCGAGCTCGTCCTCTGCGATTTGCTCATGCCGAAATCGAACGGCTTCCAAGCCTGCCGCCGCATCCGACAGAGGCTCCTCCGCACCCGGATTATCATCATCTCCGGGCGTGACTACGGGGTCGATCGGAGCAGCGCGATCGAAGCCGGCGCCGATGAATACCTCGTCAAGCCGGTCCTCTGGGAACACCTGCGGGAAGTGGTCGAGCGCGTCCTCCCACCGCCGGACGATCGCGCGCTCGAGGATGAGGTGCCAGACTTCGTGCCGCCGGGCACGCGGCTGCGTTTCTGGGGCGTACGCGGATCGATCCCAGTGCCCGGCGCCTCCACTGTGCGCTATGGCGGAAACACCAGTTGCCTCGAACTCCGCGCGGATGGCGAAATCATCGTGCTCGACGCCGGCTCAGGCATGAGGCTGCTCGGGAATGCGCTGGAGGCAGAGTTCGGTTCCAAGCCGATCAAGATCACCCTTCTTATCACCCACACGCATTGGGATCATATCCAGGGCCTGCCGTTCTTCCTCCCGGCCTACAAGCAGAAGAACACCATCCGCGTCCTCGGCTACGAAGGTGCGCGCAAAGGTCTCGCTGCCATCCTCGCCGCCCAGATGGAGACCTCATTTTTCCCGGTCAGCCTGCGCGACATGCCGAGCGGGATCAAGATCGAGGAGTTGGAAGGCATGGACTTCTCCATCGGCAAAGTAAAGGTCAGCGCGCAATTTGTGAATCATCCCGGCATCTGCGCTGGCTACCGGCTCGAGACGAGCAGCGGCTCCATCGCCTACCTGCCAGATAACGAGCCTTATGACGCTCTCCGCCATAACCTTTCCGAACCCACCGAGTCCGATCGGGACGAAGCCCGCGCCTACGCGATCGCCGAGCGCGCCAAACTCGTCCGTTTCCTTAAACGGGTCGACGTGCTCGTGATCGATTCCCAATACACCGACGAAGAATACGCACAGAAAAAAGGCTGGGGCCACGGCTCGCTCAGCAGCGTCGTTTCCCTGGCGCTCGATGCCGATGTGCAGAAGCTTTTCCTTTTCCATCACGACCCGGAGCACGACGACGCGAAGCTCGACCAGATCGTCGAAGCTGCGCGCACGTTAGTCCTGGAAAGCGGCAAGCTGATGGAAGTCGACGCCGCCCGCGAAGGCAGCGAAGTGTGGCTGAACCGCACCGCGGCTAGCGCTCGTGAGGCGTATCACGCGGGATAGTGTCAACCCGTAGCGGCCGCTATGCGTCATACGAAGCGCCGCTTGGTTTCAGTCGCTGCGTCCTTGTTCTATCTCTCTGCGCAGGCTCAGGAGCCAACTCCTCCAGCAGCCGTTGGTGAGGCCCGGCTCCATCCATTAAGCATTACGATCGGGGGTGATCACGACGCTCCATCTTCCGCGACTGCACAGGAGTTGGCTGTGCAATCGATCGAACTCCAGATCGAGCAGCAGCGCGCCACCGAAGCAGCCTCGGCGGAACTTCCGGGGCTTTGGCGGGCCTCGTTCTGGAAATATCTTCCCAGGAGCACCGGCGGCACCTTGAACTCACCCATCGCCGGCGATGATGACCCAGTGCTGACGCCAGGATACCTGATGCTTTCTGCCCGGCTGCTCGAACGCGAGGTCAATGCTTCGGATAAAGTGACGAAGCTTCTCTTTATCAAATGAGGCCGGATCGTCGCCGGTATAGGCACGCGCGTTTCGTCAAGGTAGCCTGAGATGAAGTTATCCAAATTAACTGCAATTGGCTTTGTCGTCCTCTTGTTCCTGGGCGTCTATGTCCCAACTTTCTTTGTCGTGAGCTTGATTAAGCCAAAGCCGCAAGTCGCGATTCCCCTGGTCATCAGCCTCAGCTTCGCCCTGGCTCTTTTGTATATCTATTTTCTGTCGTCGCCCACGCGCGGACTCTCGCCGTTTGGGTTCGAGGCCTCGCTACCTCTGGGGGGCGATTGTGTTAGGGGTTCCTTCAGGACTAGCGCTGACCTTCCTCGCTAGCCGTTTCGATTCAACCAATCCTTTCGCCGGCTTTTCCCTCCGGCCCTGGATGATCATCCTCTACTTCATCATCGGATCGCCCATTCAGGAAGAGGTAGTCTTTCGCGGCTTATTGCAGACAACTTTAGAGCAGCGCCTAGGCGCGAGCTTCAGCTTTCTGGGTATTTCGGTCGCAGTAGCCACTCTCATCATCGCGATCCTATTCGGGCTGATCCACCTCGCGATCGGGGTCGCGACAGCAATCGCCGCATTCGTGCTCGGATTGCTTGCGGGCGAGCTGAGACGCAGAAGCTCCAGCCTGCTTCCCGCGATCGTTTTGCACGTGATTTTCAACGCCTGCTCCGCGATTTGGTCGTAAGTCAGCGGGTTATGCTTTTCCGCGAAGCGCTTCGGTAAAACGAACTAACTCGGCGGCAACTTGCTCGACTCGTCGCGCGAGCTTTTCGTCGACAATGACGTCGCCGTCGAAGACGTGGCCAGTGGCAAAGACAAAGCGCGGGATGATAACACAGCGGAAGTCCAGCATGAGACTGTTCGCATAAGCCATCACCGACATATAACTTGCCAAGGCTCCGGCCGCGCAAAGGAACCCGACAATCTTATCTTGCCAGGCTTTGCCGGTGAGTTCTATCATGTTCTTCGCCGCCGCGCTGACATCGTAGTTGTAAACCGGAGCGGCCACGAGGATTCCATCAGCGGTTCTGATCGCGCGGCTCAGCTCCTGCGCGCCCGGTTCGCCGTAGCAGGAGTCGGCGTCACAAAGAGGAAGGTTCAACCCACTCAAATCGAGCCAGCCGCAATCCTGCTTTGCCTGGGTGAGATGGTGATAAGCCAGACGGCCCATCTTGCGACTGCTACTGGACGGATTCCCGCTGGTGCTGATGACAAGATATCTCGACATCGTGAGTTAGAGCCAGCGACGTTTCTTGAAATACAGGAGCTGCCCAGCCGCGATGGAGAGCACGACGAGGAGACACACAGGATAGCCCCACGGCTTCGCCAGCTCCGGCATATGCGCGAAGTTCATGCCGTAGAGACCTGCGATAAAGGTAAGTGGAATGAAAACCGAAGAGATAACCGTCAGCACACGCATGATTTCATTCGTGCGCAGGCCGATGCTGGAGATGTGCACCTCGGTAAGTCCCGATAAGACATCGCGGTAACTCTCCACCAGATCCATGAGCTGCACGCTATGATCGTAGCAGTCGCGCAGGAAGATCTTTGTTTCCGGTCGGATTAGACCCGGTTCTTCGTGGAGGAGCAGATTGGTCACATCCCGCAGCAGCCAGACCATGCGCCGGATCTGCATGAGAGTGCGCTTGAGTCCGTGGAGGCTTCCAACCGGACGATTGAGCGGGTTATCGATCAATTCATCCTCGATCGTATCGATCTCTGTCCCGATTGATTCGAGGACGGGATAGTAGTGATCGATGATCGAATCGACGAGAGCGTAAGCCAGGTAATCCGCGCCGGCATTGCGAATGCGACCTTTCGCGCTCCGAATCCGGGCGCGCACCGGCTCGAAGACGTCGAACTCTCCCTCTTCCTGTAGGGTAATAAGGAAGCTCTTCCCGAGAAACATGCTGACTTGTTCGGCGCCGATCTCCCTGTCTTTGTCGAAGTAGAGCATCTGCGCGACGATGAAGAGGTAGTCGTCGAATTGCTCGACCTTTGGCCGTTGGCCGGTATCGAGCACGTCTTCCAAGGCGAGGGGATGCAAGTGGAAGCGTTCACCCAGGGTGCGCAGGACCGTGAGATCACCTAACCCGTCGATGTTGATCCAGGTGACTAACTCGTTATCAAGGTGCGGGAGTAACTCTTCGCAGCTGACATCGTGGCGCTCTTCGAGACAGTCAGGTCCGTATTCGATCATGGTAATGATCGGTGGTTTCTGCGGAGTTCCCGGCGCGAGAGTCAGGAGACCCGGCGGTTCACCCGGCACGATTTTGCGACGCTTAAACATGATCGATCGTCGTATTTTCCCGTCGCCCAGAGCAAGTGCGAACTGCTGCAGTGATCATTTATGCTGCGCGAGGATCAGGGTCGACCGGGTCCGGCTCCAGCGATAGCCGATCCCAAACTCGAGCGGCGGCGGATGACTCTGATTGTAAAGCGCCGCCAGGTCTGGCTGGTAGTGTTCCTTGAATAAGTCGATCGGCGTCGTGTAGCTACCGAAGAGGCGCAGGTTCCACTTCGCGGGATCGAAGTCTTTCAAGGGAATCCCAGAGTCGTCCTCGATGATAGCGGAGCTATGAGTCAGCAGGAAATCGCGCACGTTCTCAAAGCCCGATTGGAACATCAGGTAGGATGCGGACTTTAACAGACTCATCCCGACATTCTGTGACGCGCAAAACTTCATGAACCCCGGGTGCGAGCGGATCCCTTCGTTCGAAAGATCAGTCGTGAAATAGTAAAGCGTCTGCGCTGGACTCCCCGGCGCGCCGGCAAAGGTAATGCGAACTCCCGGCGTGCTCCCATGCAACGACGCGCCGGGACTGGTGATGGTGGGATTGCCGTCTCGGTCGAGGGTGAGAAAGCTAATATCGGTGATCGTTTTGCCCGCGCGCGCGAGGAAGACATAGAAGATCGGCAACGTTCCCTTGAGTTCATCGCGCTGCAGGTCGGCCTTCATGTCTTTCGTGATGAAAAAGCTGAAGCTGAGGACCGAGTTGAGCGCGGTCTGGAGATTGTGCAGGACGGAATCGAGCGACGGTCCGGCAAATCCCGTGATATCCGGGAGCGGTCCGATCGGCTCCGTGCCGGCGAGAATGTAAGTGCTCGCGTTCGGGAAAAACTGATCCGCGTAGAGATAATCGGGTCCGCTAAACAGGTAGTAAACCACGGGGACCGGCCCGCTCGCCTGTGGAAGGTAATTCGCCTCCCAAGAGCGGATGCCAGCGAACTGGCGTGTCGCCAGTCTGGCCCACGCCTGATTGAAAACGGCGGCGTGTTGTTGCCAGGAAGGTTCGCGCGTGAGCGGCACGAGCGAAGAGCTTTCCGAAATCGGCAGACCAGCTAAAAAACGCGCGGTGTCATTCACCGAAGCGGCCGGAAGCCGCGGCTGGGGGATCGGCGTCGCGGTCGGCGGCGGCGGCGGCGCGGGCTCGGATTGCTGCTGCGGTGGCAGTGATTGCGGCGGCGCGGGATAGACCGGCAGCGCGCGACGAATCTCCACCGGCGTCGGCCCTGGAAAAAGGTGAACCGGCTCGGCGCGGCGGATCTCCTGCGCGCCCATCGCTTGCACGAGAGTGAGCGCGGCCGCGATGGTGGCGAGTCGGAGCGGAAGTCGCACAGGAGTCAGTGCTGAGTCGTTAGGCAGATTCGCGCGCGACGCGGGCCCGCAGGCCGATAATCTCGTTGAGCATGCGCAAACTGTCGTGCATCAGACGCACTTTGCTGCCTTCGTTATGATCCCAGCGCACCGGTCGTTCGAGCAACCGCAGCCCGGCGTGTTGCGCGAGAAAAAGCAGCTCGACGTCGAAGCCAAATCCGTCGATCCGCGCCCGTTCGATGATCGGTCGCGCGGCTTCCATGCGGAAAGCTTTGAAGCCGCATTGCGTGTCGGAAAAAGGAAGCCCCGTCGTTAGGCGCACGATTCCGTTGAAGACGCGGCCGCCCTGTTCACGCTGCCACGATTGTCGTTGCCCGATTAAGTTGCGATCGATTGCGCGCGAGCCGAATACGATGTCGTAGTCGCCCGCTTCGATGGGCTGGACGATGCGTGGTAACTCCGAGAGCGGCGTCGAGAGATCGGCATCGGTGAAGAGCGCGATCGGCGCGTCGGTTGCGAGCAAACCCTGGCGGACAGCATGGCCTTTCCCGCGATTTTGCGGGGATCGCAGGAGCCGCGCATGCACCTCCGGATGGTCGGCAAAAATCCTCTCCGCCACCTGCGCGGTCGCGTCCGTCGAGCCATCATCGACCACAAGCAACTCGCTCGCCGGCCGATGCGTGCGCAGGTATTGCAACATCGTCGGAAGCGTGTGGCCGAGCCGTTGCGCCTCGTTAAAAGCGGGCACCACCACTGCAAGCGTCGAGGTTTCCATGCCTAGCGAATACCTAACCAACGGCTCCAAAGGCAAGCCCGAGGCCGTAAGTCACGACCGCTTCGAGCACTCCGACCATCGTCATTTCGAAGCCGGACGCCCACCACGAGCGAATCGTGATGAGCGACTTAACCGCGCCGACTGCGAAGTGCGCTAGAATGCTGATGACGAAGGCCGCGACGACAGCGGCGAAGCCGGTCATAAAAAAGAATGGAATGATAGGGATGAACGCGCCGATTGCGGTCGAGAGCGCGGCCGAAAAAGCGGAGGTCCATTGGTTCGGGAAGTGATGTTGCGAGAGCCCGAGCTCGCTCTGCGCCATCGCCTGCACCATCTGCTCGGGTTGCTCCGCGAGACGTTCCGCCATCCGCTGCGATTCCTCGGCGGAGAATCCTTGGAGCTGATAAAACAGCGCCATCTCTTCGATTTCTTCCTCCGGGTTCTCTTCGACTTCCGCTTTCTCTCGCGCGATTTCCGCCTCGTAGATCTCGCGTTCGCTCTTGTTCGCCAGGTAAGAACCCGCACCCATCGAGAGCGCCGAGGCCATCATCCCGGCGAGGCCCGCGATCAGGATCGTGTGCTGCGCGTTATTGGTCGCGCCGGCCACGCCGGAGACGATGCCGAAGACGGCGCCGAGACCGTCGTTCACGCCGTAAATCGCGTCCGCGACCCACCCGCCGCCGCGGCCATGCCAGCGTTCGCGTTTCAAAATCGTGTCGAGCAAACCGCGCGGCCCTAACGACGGCGGCGGTCCGCTCATCGTGTTCAGGATGCGCGAGTGCGCTTTCTCCTCGAGCGCGGTTTGGCGCAGGAATTCACGGTCCTCGTCGTTAGGCGCGAGCTCGCTTTCGCGCTGCGCCTGATAGCGCGCGTTGTCGCGATCTTCTGCGGCTTCCATGCGGCGGATGGCCACATCCGCGCCGCCCGCTTTGTTCCACCAGCGATTGAACTTCCGACGAAAATCATTCTTCAGCTCCGGCGGTTTCGCGCCGAGCTCCTCCAGTTTTGCGTCCCAGCGGATCGCGTGGCGCTCTTCCGCTTCCGCCATCCGGAGCAGAATACCCCGGCGTTTCTCATCCGCTTCATTCGCGGCGAGGTCGCGGTAAACGAGCGCGGTTTCCCGCTCCGCGCGCCAGTTAGCCTGGAGCGTTGCGATCGTTTTGGAGGTATCGCCCTTCATTTTCGCCGCTGTTATTAGCTGCTTTTAATCCGTTTGTGCAACCCCCGGTGAAAGAGCCGCGGGCGGCTTTTGCTGCGCCCGCTGCGCGGTGATCACGACCGCGACCGAGCCGACGATGACGGCCGCGTCGAGAGCCGTCCGCCCGCTCAGCGTTTCGCCGGCAAAGAGCGCGCCGAGCACCACCGCGACGATCGGATTGACGTAGGCGTAGGTAGCTACCTTCGCAGGATCGCAATGCCGCAGGAGCCAGATGAAAGCGGTGTAACCCACGATCGCGCCGACGATCACCAGATAAGCAAACGCGCCTAACGAAAGCGCCGTCACCTGGCTCGGATGGAAATCACGCCCTTCGCCGCTCGCAAATCCGGCGACGAGCATGAGTGCCCCGCCGCAGAGCATGGTCTGCGCGGAGGAGAGGAAGGGGGACGTGGAGTTATTGGCCGTTTGCGAATGCCGCGAGTAAAGCGATCCGATCGACCAGACGAGCGAACCGAAGAGAAGGATCAGCATTCCCAAGCCGGCATGTTGCGACGCACCGGAGGGCGTGGCGGTGAGCGCCGGACCGACGAGAATTCCCACGCCCACGAAGCCACCGGCGAGACCGAGCAGGACCATCGGCCGCGGCCGCGGCGCGGAGCCGGTGAGCCAGGAAAGAAGCGCGATGTAGATCGGCACGGTCGCGACGAGCAACGACGCCAGCCCGGAAGGAACCCATTGCTCCGCGATCGTGACGCTGCCGTTCCCGAAGAAGAGCAGACACGCGCCGATCACGAAAGCGGTGCGCCATTGAGCGAAAGAACTTCGGCGTGCGCCTTGGGCAACAGCGATCGTGTACATGATCACGCCCGCGCAGAAAAAGCGCGCGCCCGCCATGAGAAACGGCGGGATCGTCGCGATCGCGAAACGGATCCCGAGATAGGTGGAACCCCAGATGACGTAGAGGGCCGCAAACGCCGTGATGATCGCGAGTTTGGACGGCTTCGGCATCGGCAAGCAGGCCACCGAAATCTGACGAAGGCAAACCCGCGGCAAGCTCTCCCTTGCACTTACACTTTAATTTACACCTGCACTCTGCTCGCCCGAAGAGGTGCAAGTATAAATTAAAGTGTAGGTGCAGGTAAAAGCGCTCACGAGAAACGATCTTCTGTCCAGGGATCAGCCGTGTTGCTGTAGCCGCGCACTTCCCAGAAGCCGAGCTGGTCCTCGGCCAGGAACTCGATTTGCCTAACGAACTTCGCGCCTTTCCACGCGTAGAGCTTTGGGATGATGACGCGCGCCGGGCCGCCGTGTTCGCGGGTGATCGGCTTCCCATCAAACCGTGTCGCCACGAGCACGTCGTCATCGAGGCAATCCGTTAGGCGCACATTGGTGGTGTAGCCGTCGTAGCTGGTGAAAAGAACATGCTGCGCCTCCGGTTTCGGCCTCACGAGCTCGACGAGGGTGAAGAACGCGACCCCGCGCCAGCGGCAATCGAACTTGCTCCAGGTGGTGACGCAGTGGAAATCGCTCACGTCCTCAAACTGCTCGAGCGTGTTGAATTCCTCCCAGGTAAAAGTGCGCGGCTCCTCGATCGCGCCGCCGACTTCGAGCCGCCAATCGCTTATCGAGATCTCCGGGCGCACTCCGAGATCGAGCACCGGGAAACCCTGCGTGAGATGCTGCCCCGGCGGGAGCCGATCTTCCGAGCGCGTCGTCGGTTTGGCGCGCCCGCTCATCTTGCGCGCCCAGCGTTCCTTCCGCTCGGTCAGACTGGAATCAGACATCTCGGAGGGACGCGCTAACGCTCGCGCGGAACAGATTGTCATCCTGAACCGGCGCAGCGCGGTGAAGGACCTCGCAAGCGTTGCTCGACGTCATTTCAGAAGAGCGGGCCGAGCGACGCTTGTGAGGTCCTTCGACTCCGTTGCGCTTCGCTCCACTCCGCTCAGGATGACAATGGAGCACCGCTTGCCACATCAGCTGCCGACCTCGGGTCCGGTCCTGAAGCTGCGGATCGCGTCGCGCAATTCCGCCGCGCGCTCGTAGCGTTCCGCGGTGATCGCGCGTTCCATTTCGCGCTCCATCACCTCCAGCTTCGAGAGCGGGCGTTTCGCGCGCACTTCCTCGAGCCATTCATCGAGAAAAGCGATCTCGGAACTCTTCGGTTCCATCCCGGGGAACGCCGATTGCTGGAAAAATTCGCTGATCCGTTCGCGACCGGATTCGATCTCGCGAATCGCGACGCCAAACTTACCATCGGCGAGCAGGATCGAAACTTTCGCGCGCGTGTTCATCATCATGACGTAGGGCTGAAATTGTTGGAAGGTCCAGACCAGATCATCCCGCTCGCTGTGTCCATCGACAAAGACGAAGAGATCGAGATTGCGTTGGGTATCTCGGATTACGCCTTCGAATTCGTCGATCTGAAAAAAGCTCAGGTAACGATGGTAATACTGCACGCCTTCCTGCTGGAGCTCGCCGCATTGTTCGACTGTGAGTTCGTAGTCCTCGCCGCGTTCCTCCGCCCGCGCCGCGCGCCGCTGGTGGTAGGCCAAAAGCGACTCGCAATTGTGCGGCCGCGTGCCGTCGGGACGCCCGTCCATCTCCATCTGGAGCAGGCCGAGATCGATCCGCAATTGCAGCTTTTCGCGGCCATCGAGACCGGCCACTTTGCGCACTTTGATGGAGCCGTTTTCATGCGGCCAACCGTTCAGGAGTGAGTTTAAATCGAGGCTCATTGCGAGGAAACAATCGAGTCCGAGTTTGCTTTGTCAACGCGCGGGGGATCGCCGGGTTGCGCGTTCGTTAGGCAGATTTCTCATCTGGAGGAATGAGCTCCGCGGATCCTTTCACGGGAAGCGCGATGCGTAGAGTGCCGTTCGCGCGCGGCGTCGCGGAGCTCCGCCCTCCAGGTTGGCGGGGCCGCAGGTGAGTTGCGCGTGAAGCGTTACTGGAACCTTTTAACTCGTGCAGGAGGAGATCGAAGTGTTCATCCGTTTTCTCGCGGTCGAGCGCGGGCTTTCGGAGAATTACCAGCTCTCGACTCAGCGGTCGTTAGGCGAATTTGCGGAGTGGTGCGCGCAGCGGAAATCAATCACGCAACCGCGCGCGGTCGGGCTGCCGTTGATCTCGGAATATCTGACCGAACGAAAGCGCGGCGGGCTCGCGGCGTCATCGATCAAGCTAATCGTCGTCGCGCTGAAGATTTTCTTCCGGTTCGCGACCGCACGCGAGTTCGTGGCGAAGGACCCGACGGAAGCATTACGTTTACCGCGGATTGAGCGCTCGCTGCCGGAAACGCTGAACGAAATCCAAGTCGAACAACTGCTCGAAAGCGTCGATACAAACGCGCGGCTCGGTCTGCGCGATCGCGCGATGCTCGAGCTGCTTTACGCTAGCGGGCTGCGCATTTCCGAGTTGGCCGGCGCGAAGTTGGAAAATCTCGATCTCGAGAACGGCGTGATCCGCGTGACCGGGAAAGGGAACAAGACGCGGCTCGTGCCAGTCGGCCGCAAAGCCTGCGCGGCGCTGACGCGTTATCTCGAGCAGGAACGCCCTGGTCTCGTTAGGCCGAAAAGTGGAAGCGAAGTTTTCCTCTCGATCCGCGGTGGCCGCCTAACGACCGTGCGGATCTGGCAAATCGTAAAAGCGGTCGCGCGCCGTTCCGGTTTGGAGACGAATGTTTATCCGCATTTGCTCCGGCACAGTTTCGCGACGCACCTGCTGAGCAACGGCGCGGATTTGCGCATCATCCAGGAGATGCTCGGGCATGCTGATATCTCGACCACGCAGGTTTACACGCATGTGGATCAGCAGCGGTTGAAAGCGGTGCACCACAAGTTTCACCCGCGCGCCTGACGAGTGCGGCGCGTCAATATGAGCTTTGTCATCCCGAGCCGGCGGAAGCGGGGCGAGGGATCTCGCAAGCGTTGTTCGACGCTGTCCTTACCAAGCGACGCCGATCGGACGCTTGTGCGGTCCCTCGCCGCGCTCCGCCGGCTCGGGATGACAACCTTGCTGGTCCGATCTTTTCGTTAGGCGAGCTGACCGGGAAATTATTCGCAGAAGAGTGCGACCGACGCCGTGTAGCCGTGCAGGTAGCTGGCGTTCCCAATCGGGCCGATCTCGCCATTGCAGAAGAAACCCGCGCTCGGGATCGGACCGAATATTTCCGCCAGCGTCGTAGCGTCGTGATCGGGCACGCCGAAGAAGTTGCGCCCGCGGCCGTTGCAGGAAAAGACTAGCGACGCAAACGGCTTCGGGTCGCCGTCACTGCTGAGCTGCGCGAGTTCCGCGAGGTCGGCGTGCGCGGTGATTTTGTCGCGCAACTGGTATTGCAAAGTCTGGCCTGTCCGGGCCCGTGCGCCGATTGCGACCGCGCCGGTCTGGGGATCAGCCCCTAACAAGTTGCGCACAAGAAAATCGCCGCGCTTCAGCTCCGCGACGTATTCGGACGCGGCGAGGCCGGCAAATAAGTTGCCTCGGGCTCGCTCTTTTTCGTCATCAGACAAGGCGTTGAACGTCTCGCTCAAAACCTGGTAGGCCGGGCGCGAACCCAGCGCGTAAACCAAATTTTCTTCGGCGCGGGTGATCGTGAACGGCTCGCCCACCGGCTTGCAACCCTGGCTGACGATCGTGCGCACGTTGGCGCCTTTCACGGCGAGCGCGAGAACCGCGGCATCGGTCGCCGCGCCGTCGAGGATGAGCATGCTCTGGTTGCTTTCTCCGCTGAACCCGCTCGCGAGGCCGCCGATGCTGGGCACGCCGGGGAACGCGAGATTCCACTCCGCGAGCCATTGCTCGAGCCCGGCGACGAACGGATTTGCGAGCACGATCCAGGCATCGACGTCCTCCGGGCCAAGCGCAGTCAGCGTTTGCCAATAAGAGGCGCCGGTCGATTGCTCGATCTGCGCGGCGGAGACCGAAATCGGCGTGAGCGTCGTCTCCGGAAGCCTAACGAGAAGCAACGACATCCCAGAAGTGCCCTCCGCTTCTTTCCAGGTGCCGACGAGACCGGCCCCGATCGTTCCCACGAGCAACGGCACGTGGCCGTGCAGCCGGATCAGATCGAGCGCTTCGCCGATCTGCGGAAGCCAGTCCGCCGAGACAAAAAGAAAGCCGCAGGTCGGTTGGCCGCCGCATTCCGCGAGCGCCTGCTCCGCAGCTTCGATGACTCTTTTTTCATCGAAAGCGCCGAGGAAAAGTCTCGAGCCTGCGCAGGATGGCATAAGAAGGAATCGTCGATGCGCCGGAAAAAGTCGAGCGCTTAGCGGCTCGCGACGCCGGGATTTGGTGCGAGGGTCGGCGAATGAAGAAGCTTTTGGGCGTGGTCCTCGGCGCGCTCGTGATCGCGCTCGCCCTCTGGGTGGCGCTGCGGGTGCAGCAGGCTAATCGCCAGATGACGGTGAGCGAGCTCCTGCCGAAAACGACCGTCCTGCTCGCGCATTTGCCCGACTTGCAACAGACGCGCGAGCAATGGCACGAGAGCGATCTCTACGCGCTTTGGCATGAGCCGTCGATCCAGGCCTGGCTGCAAAAACCGCTCGCGCAATTCGCGAAAGAGCGCGGCGACCGGCAGGTGTTCGATGAGTTTTTGCAGCTCAACCCGACCGACAACTTTCTCGCGCTCGCGTCGTTTGATAATAACGATCCAAAGTTCATCGGCGGCTTTCATTTTGCCAAACCGGAGGCGGAGGCGCGGAAGTTTATCGAAGCGCGGGAAGCGCCGCTGCTGGCCAAATCCGGCTCGAAAAAGCGGGAGGTGATCGACTACCACGAGCACCAGATCGAGACGGTGAACGCGGGCCGTTTTGCGCTCGCGACGGTCTTCGATCGCAACTGGTTCTTCGCCGCGAACGATCTCGAGGCGCTGAAAGCGTTGCTCGATCGCGCCGACCGCAGGACCGCGGCCGCGGCGAAAAGTGCACTTGGGGAAAGCGAGCTGTTCCAGGACGTGACGAAGCAACTTCCGACCAGCTATGCCGGGATGTTCTTCGTCGATCCGCAGCCCTTTGTGCAACGGCTCATGCCGTTGCTCACGATGGCCGGGAACTCGGCGACCGATCGCCTGCAACAACTGAAAGAGGTTCGCTGCGTCGCGGGCACGATGGGATTCGATCACGGCAAGATGCACGAGGCGACCTACGTCGGAATGCCGCAACGGCATCCGGGAGAAAAGCTGCAACGACCGGCGCTCGCCGCTGTGAGTAAGGACGCCTTCTTCTATTCGGCTTCGCTCACGAACTGGCGTGCTCCATGGCAAGTTTCCGGCGGTTCGCCGTTGGCCACGCTGCCGCCTTTCCTGCAACAAATCGCCGCGGCGCTCGGCAAGGCAGGAATTTCACAGCAGGATTTCGACGCGGCTTTCGGCAACGAATTGGAGTTTGTCGGCAACTGGCCGCAGGAGGCGCATTGGCCGCAAATCTCTGCGTTATTGCCGGTGAAAGACGCGGCACGAGCGCGCAAGATTCTTGACGCATTGGCTGGTAGTGAGCTCTTCGGCGCGAGCTGGACACGGAGCGAAAACAACGGTGTGAGTTATCTCACGATGTCCGGATTCGGCGGGTTCATCCCAGTGAATCCCACGATCGCGTTATCCGATCGGATGCTGGTCATCGGTTCCGATTCCGCGACCGTCAATGCCGCAGTCGCTCCGAAGTCGGCACCAGGGGACCTCCTGGAAAAAAGCGACGCCTTCCGGACCGCGGAGAAGCTCGTGCCAGCGGGCGAGTCTGCGTTCAACTACATCGACACCCGCCTGCTCTTCGAGCGCGCCGATGCCGCGGTGCGGCCGCTTCTGCTCATGAGTGCGACGATTTATCCCGCTCTTGGCAAGTCGATGGATCTCTCCAAACTCCCGCCGCCCGATGCGATCGCGAAACACCTTTCACCGATCGTGATGTCGCAGCGTTACACTGGGAGCGGCTACCTCACCGATTCGGTCGGTCCGATCACTTTTAACGAGGCAGCGATTGGTGTGGTCGGAGCGGTCGCCGCGACATATATGCACATGCAACACGGGCCCTCCGGGCTGTATCAGCAGGCGAATCCGACTCCGCCGCCCCCGCCGGCGCTCGCACCGGCTCCCGCTGCTCGTCCGAGTCCTTCTCCGACACCACTTTAAGTGGTCACGGCGCCGGCTTCCATTCTCCCGCCGCTGAGCCACTTATTTCCGTCTCGCGGCGAGAAATCAGCTGCGGTTTGCGCGAGATATGTTATTCTCTGCGCCCTATGGCCATCCTTAAAAAGAACGCGTTTTCACGCCGTGTCCCCGATCTCGTTACGGAAGAACTGGTTGCGGTCCTTTCCCGCCGCACTTCTTTCGAGTTCAAGCAACTCTTCGAGATCCTGCATGAAAACCTTCGGGCGCGGAACGCGGCCAGCGGTGGCGAGGAGATGCTCCGGCTCCGGGCTTACGAGAAACTTCAGAATCTCGTCGCGCGCGGCATGGTGAAAAAGACGGCAAAGAAATATAAAGGCCTCCCGTCGGCCTTGGCCAAGGCTCTCATCCCGCCCAACGCGCACATCCCGGCGGCAGCCGCTGCCCGGACCGCCGCAGCTCGCACCGCAGCGGCAGCGGCTGCGGCTGCGGCTGCGGCTGCGAAGTAAAGTCGTCAGTCTGACCGCGCGAGCGGTTTTCCAGCATGATCAGCGAATACATTCCGGTTCTCCTGCAGATCGTGGTGGCGGTCGGCTTCGCCGCGGGAGCGCTCATCGTGAGCGTGCTCCTCGGCAAGAGCGGCGTGCGCACCCGCACGAAAGACAGCGCCTACGAGTGCGGGATGATCGCGCAGGGCGAAGCGCAGCCGCGGTTCAGCGTAAAGTTTTACCTAGTCGCGATGCTCTTCATTCTTTTCGATCTCGAGATCGTCTTCATGTATCCATGGGCGGTGGTGTATCGCGAGGCGATCCAGCACAGCCACGTGATTCTCTGGAGCATGCTCGGGTTCGTCTCGATCCTGATGGTCGGCTACGTTTACGCGCTCAAGAAGGGCGCGCTCGACTGGAAGAATTAGCTCGGCGTAGCCGCGGCTTCTCTCAGAAGGCCCAGAGCCCGCGCACGAACGCAGTGCTAAAGAGCGCGAGGTAAAGAAGCGACCAGACCGTAATGAGTGCATTCCAGAAGCGGTTTTTTTCCCCGATGAAACCGAAGAGAATGAACATCGGAAAAAGCGTGAGCGTGTAGCGCGGCACCGACTGTAGATACGTGGTGCTGGTGAAGAGTAGCCAGTTGCCGGTCATCCACGTGGCGTAGCTGGGTCGCAGCCGGAACCAGCTGACGATCGTGAAGACCAGTCCGAGGAGGCAGAAAATAAATTCCTGGTTTCCGACCATTTCGCCAGCTGTGCCGAATTGGCCCCGATTGCCCCAGGCGTTGTAGAGGCCGATCCACGGCGGCGCGAGCGACACGTGGAAAAAGTCCCGGCGCAGCCGCAGAAACGCGAGCGGGTCGCCGAGCGCCCACTGGCTCAACCACATGTAGGCGGCGAATCCGCACGGAGCGAGCAGAAGCCAAAGCCAGCGATGTTGCCACCGCCGGGTTTTCCACCATTGGTGGATCACTTCCACGCCCAAGGCTGGGATTATCACGATCCCCGGCGGTCGCGTGAGACAGACCAGAGCGCCGAGAATTCCCGCGAGCCACCAACGGTTCGCGCGGGTCGCCATGAATGCTCCCAGTACGAGCGCGATGAAAAGGCTTTCCGCGTAGGGGACGTGAAGAAAATACGCCGATGGAAAAATGAGAAAAAACCAAACCGCCCGCAACGCCACAGGTGCCTCGAAATCCAGCGCGATAAGGCGCAGTAAAATCGCGCCGACGAGCAAAGCCAGGCCAGAAACGAGGAACGCGCTCGCGAGATAGTCGCTGGTCAGATAGCTGCCAATGCGAACGAACCAGGGATAGAGAGGAAAGTGGACGACCGAAAACTCCCGTAGCGGTCCCGGCGGCTTGTAGCCAAACTGCGCCAGCTCGAGATACGATTTTGCGTCCCAGCGATTCCAAATCTCCAGCCGGCCGCGCAGTCCAAACAGCGACTGGTTTTGCCAAAGCCGAAAGCGACGGCACCGAAAAGAAAGAGCGACACCTGCATCAACAGCGCCCAGCCCACCACGAGCCAATCCGCTTCCGTAAGGAATTTCGGAACAGGTTGCGGTTTTTTCTTCATCAGCCATCGAATCGGTCGTCGCCGTTCGTGTTCGCCAATAGGCATTTCGGCGGTCTGCGTCGAGCCAGAAATAGCCCGATCGCCCCTCCTTTTCCCACTTGCGCCGCTCCGGCGAAACGCCTAATAGCTAGCCGCATGGTTCATCACATCGGTCTCTACAAGCTGAAGCCGGACGTCACCCCGGAGGACAGCGAGGAGATGATGATGAACGCGCGGATGCAGCTGCTGAAGATCGACGAAGTGCTCAGCATCAAGTGCGGCAAACGGGTCGACCCGAAAGTGCCGTGGCCGTTTTTCATCGCGATCGATTTCGAGTCGATGGATAAGCAGGCGATTTTTCGCGAGGATCCGATCTACATCAAATTCGTCGAGGAGATCATCAAGCCGAACACGTCGGAATATCTCGCGCTCGATTACGAGATGGATCCGGGCAAGGACGTGAACCTTTTGTAAAGTTAGTCATCCCGAGCGAAGCCGAGGGATCCCGTGGAGCTTCGTGGAAGCGACGCGGCTCGGAAAATCCACGAGATCCCTCGACTGTGTTCCGCTGCGCTGCACTCCGCTCGGGATGACGTCATTCATCGCGATCTGAACAATGCATTTCGCCTACCTCTATTCGCGTTACCCGGTGATTTCGCAGACATTTTGCGACACCGAGATGCTCGCGCTCGAGCGGCGCGGCTGGTCGTTTGAGATCGGGTCGATTCATCCACCGCACACCAGTCTGCGCCACGAACATGCCGCGGAACTGCGCGCGCCGATTTACTACGCGCCGCCGCAGGAAATCCTGAAGATCCGCGAGAAGCGCGCGAAAGAACAAGGTCGCTGGCCCGTCGCACTCGTGGCGCGCCACGAACAACGCTACGGCGTGGAAGGCAAGGCCGCGTTGCGCGCGCGGAACGCACTCTATTTTGCCGGCCTGTTCACGCAGCACGGCGTAGAACATTTTCACGTCCACTTCGCCAACCGCGCCGCGCAGACCGCGCTTTTCGTCAAAGCGATCTCCGGGATTCCCTTCAGCGTCACTGCGCACGGCCAGGATTTCATGGTCGATCTCGGAAACATCGAGCTACTCCGCGAGATTTGCGCGGAAGCGGGATTCGTCGCGGCTGAGACCGACTTCAGCACCGATCTGCTGCGTCAGCAGTGTCCCGATTCCGCGGGGAAAATTCACCGCGTTTATAACGGGATGAACCTCGCGAACTTCCCTGCGCCTATTCTCGGCGCGACCGCGCCTGACGACCCTATTCGCATCCTAAGCGTAGGGCGTCTTGTCGACTTCAAAGGCTTCAACTTCCTGATCGACGCATGCTCCGGGCTCGATCGGCGCGGCTGCGATTTCCGCTGCGAAATTGTCGGCGAAGGTCCGCTGCGCGAGAGCCTCATGCAGCTCATCGACCGATTGCACCTGCGCGACCGCGTCACGCTCTCGGGCGCGCTTTCGCAGGCGGAGATCTTCGCGCGG
>JBDTIQ010000080.1:0-19053 GCA_039936335.1 Chthoniobacterales bacterium | reverse complement strand
GGGTTCGGCGGTGCAGCGGACACGCCGCGCCGCGTAGTAGGAACCGATCACGACGGTCGCGGCGAGCAGCTGTGCGGCCAGCGTTTCGTAAGTCGGAAAGATCGCAAACCAGAGGCCGACCCAGTCGGGAATCACACTCGTTAGGCCGGGGACCGGCGTGGTCGAGATCCAATGCGCGAGCTGCATCTCCTGCGCCTGTTCGCCGACCATGACGAGGAGCACGCCGCCGAGGAGCACGCCGGTCGTGACGAGCATCTGGCGATACGGCAACCGCTGTTGCAGGACGAAGGTGAGGATGGCGATGAACCCCGACAGAATGAGCCCAAGCAGCGTGCCCTTTAGAACCAATCCACCGCCGAGCCGCAGATAGTAAGTTTGCAGGAAGAGCACGACCTCGAAGCCTTCGCGATAGAGCGAGGTGAACCCGAGCAAAATCAAACCCCAGACGAGCCGCCGTTGCGACGCTTCCGGCCCGGCGCCGAGCAAGCTTTTGCGGCGACGATTGTGGTGACGAATCCAGCCGCCCCAGTAAATCTTGTGGAAGAACCAGTTCATGATCACGAGCAGGACCACGACCGCAAGCAGGCCGGTCGCCGCCTGCAGGTTGAGCGCGGAGACGTTATCGGCGAGCGAGTTGATGATCCGCACCGCGATCATCCAGGTAATGAGAGTCGCGATGAACGCGATCCCCGCGCCCCACGCGACTGGTCGCCGGCAGGCGCGGCGTGCGCCCGTCATGCTCGCGGTGATCGCCGCGATGACGAGGATGCACTCGAGCCCTTCGCGAAAAACGAGCACCGCGATGTCGAGCACCGCGACGGTTGGACTGGTGTTCGCGGCCGTCGGATCGGGCGAGCCGCCGACGGCGATTCCTTGCCAGACCATCATCGCGAGTACGCCGAGGACGGCGAAGGCGACGAGTAACTTAGCTGCAACTCCGAGCCGGGGAGCGCGCATTTCTGGGGCGGGCGCGGCAACAGTCGGCGTCTCTGCGGCGGACGTGATCACTGGTGAAATGTTACCACGGCCCGCGCGGAGCGCTGTCGGCCGGTTGCGTTTTATTAGCGGTGAATTGCGCTTTTGCCCGTAAAGAAAGAGACCTTGCAGAGCTGGCGCGTGTTGTGAATTGCCCGCGAGAGCTTAAAATCTCCCATGCAGCGCACCCGGGGATTTACGCTTATCGAGATCGCGATTTCGGTTTTCATCCTCATGATCCTGATGCTGCTCGCGATCCCGAGCGTGCAGGGCGTGCTGGCGAATCGCCGGCTCCAGCGCTCGCTCACCGCGATGAACCAGATCGTGCTCAAGGCGCAGGAACACAGCGTGAAAGAGCGGCGGCCCTACCTGATCGTGTGGCAGAAAGATGCGGTGATTCTGCGGCCGGAGGCACCTGCGACGACGGATGGCGACGTGCCGGTCGCGCAGCTCGCGCTCGATGAACGCCACAGGTTTACGCTCAAGCTGCCCGCGGCGCTCGAGAAAGATCCGCCGCCGCAATGGATCTTCTGGCCTTCGGGCACCTGCGAACCGGCGAACGTCAGCTTCGCTGGACCGGATGGAACCTGGGAAGTCAATTACGCGCCGCTGACCGCGCGGCCGCAGATCGTTCGTTATGCGGCGAAATAAAAGCATTCTCGGCTTCGCGCTTTACGAAGTGCTGCTCGGCATGACGATCTTCGTGGTCGGCGTATTCGCGCTCGGACGCGCGGTCCAAAACTGCCTGAACGCGAGCGAACTGAGCGAGGAAGAGACGCGGGTGAGCCTGGTGATGGCCAATCGCATGGCGGAAGTACAGGCAACGCCACAAGTGCCCGACGCGTCGAAAGAAGACAAGATCGACACCGGTTACGGCATCGTTAGGCTAATCCAAAAGGCGGAGCCGAAAGAGCTCGAGAATGGCGATAACACCGTCGTCGACGGCATCACGCAGGTGACGCTGACCGCGCAATGGGCGCGCGAGGGCGTGAAACAGAACAAGCAACTGGTGTTTTATGTTTACCGGGCTGGGTAGGCGAGACCGCGTAATTCGCCCGCGCACTGGAGGGACGACCGCCGTGTCGTCCGTGTTTGGTCGGCCTGCTTCGGCGACGACGAAACGCGGACGGGACGGCGCCCGTCCCTCCAGAAGAACGCGTGCTTTCACGCTGCTCGAGATCACGCTAGCGGTTGCGATTCTTGGTCTCATGGCGGTCGCGATTTATCGTTTCGTCGCGACGAATCTCATCGCAGTCCGCGTTTCTTCGGAAGTCAGCGCGGAGGATGCCCGCTACGCCGGCCTCGTTAACTTGCTCACGAGTCAACTGCAAAATCTCCCGCCGGGGCAGGGGACGCTTGGCGGAGAGCCGTTCAAATTCGGTGGCAAATCGCGCGATGAGATGACCTGGATCTGTTCGGCTGGGCCCGGTTTGTTCACTCGTTATGCGAGCGGCGATTACGCCGTCACGATGCGGTTGAAACCGATCCCGAAAACTGACTTCATGGAGCTCGGCGTAAATCGCGCGCCGGACAACGATGACTCCACCGAAGCGACTGACGTGACGACGGTAAAGCCGACCGACAACAACAAAGGAACTTGGGTGCCGTTGATTGAAAATCTTCGCAGCATGGAGATTCGCTACTTCGATCCGCGCCTGAACGCATGGGTCGATCGCTGGACCGATCGTGGCACCTTGCCGCATCTGGTGCGCCTCACCTTGAGCCGCGCTGGCGGATCCGTGCCATGGGAGGCGGTGATCCCGCTCCGCCGCACGCCGCTGTAGATGAAACGCTCCACCCACCATTCGCGCCGCGGCGCGGCCCTCATGCTTTCGCTTTGGGCCCTCTTCCTGCTCAGTGCACTCATTATTAACTGGGCGCTCGACATCGATTCGAAAATCACTTTGACCGGCTACGCCAGCCGCAACCTGGAAGCCGAGGCCGCCGCCTGCTCCGGCGCCGAGATCGCGCTCGATCCGGACGTGGAGGCCGGCGACAGCGTGCTCAGCGGTTCGTTAGGCAGAGGGCAGTCTTACCAGGCGCACCTCACAGGTGAAGGCGGCCGGATTAACCTGACCTGGATCGTGGCCGGCGAGAATCCACAGCGGATCGAGATTTTGCGCAAATACTTGGAAGTGAAAGGCATCGAACTGAACGACCGCGAACACATGATCGATTGCCTGCTTGATTACGTCGATCCCGACGATATCCCGAGGCTTAATGGCGCCGAGGCGAGCGATACTTACCACCCGAAAAACCAGCTCCTCCAGCGCGTCGAAGAGCTGAAGCAGGTGCAAGGCTGGGAGCAGTTTACGTCCCAGCCAAATTGGGAAGACGATTTTACTCTCTACAGCAGCGGCCCGATCGACGTGGCGTGGGCTTCGAAGGATGTGCTCCTCGCGTTGCCAGGAATGACGGAACCGATCGTCGATCGCTTTCTCGAGCTGCGCCGCGGTCCCGACGGCATCGACGGCACGCCGGACGATCCCCAATTCCAGGCGCTCGATGATGTTCGAGTTGC
Organism: Chthoniobacterales bacterium; assembly: GCA_039936335.1. Taxonomy (GTDB): domain Bacteria; phylum Verrucomicrobiota; class Verrucomicrobiia; order Chthoniobacterales; family UBA10450; genus Palsa-1392. Next base: position 15,557 of record JBDTIQ010000080.1, on the reverse strand, counting down.
GCTTGGATTCTCACCAGAGCAATTTGCGCAGCTCTCCGGGCTGATCGGCTTCAAGGACAAAGTCATGCGCGTCGTCAGCGTCGGGAAATCCGGCGATGCGACCCGCACCGTGCAGATGATTATTCGGAAGAGCGGCACCCCGCAGATGATTCGCTGGAAGGAACTTTAATATCGAACCGTCACCCGAACCTGTCTTCATCGCCCCCTCCGGCACCGGCTGGAACTTGATGCGCGCGCGTAACGGAAACGGCAACTGGGACGTGCACGCCGTGAGCGACTTGCATGAAGCCGCCGCCCTGCTCACGGCTGGCGACGACGTGATCCTCGGCCTTCCGATCGACGCGGTACTCGCGCAACGTCTGCGCCTTCCGACGGTCGATCCGGCCGAGTTTGGTGAGATGGTCCGCATCCAGATCGAGAAGACTTTGCCCTATCCGCCCGAAGAAGTGACGAGTGATTACGAAGTGATCGAGCAGGGTGAAACCGACTGCATCGTCTCCGCCGTCGCGGTCCATAATCAACGGCTCACCGAGTTGGCCGGTCCGCTCCTTTCGCGTGGATATATTCCGCGACAGGTCACGGTCTATGCGCGGCAGCGCGCTGCATCTCATGCCGCCGACGGCCGTGCGCTCTTCATCTATCCGGAAGGCGAAAAGCTTGTCTCGGCAATCAGCGAGAATGGCAAAATAAGTTTCACGCGCACCCTGCCGAATCGCGAGCCGGCGCAACTGGAGCGCGATCTCCCGCAGATGGCGCTGAGCGCGGAATTGCAGGGGGTGAGCAGCGACTTCCCGAGCGTCTTGCTCGACGAAAATTGCCTCCCGTTGCGCGACACGATCGAGCGGATTTTCACGCAGCGCCCGGCGCTCATCGCTCCCGAAATGCCGCCCGCGGCGGTAAAGTTAAATCTCGTCCCGGAAAGCTGGAAAGCACAGCGGCTCGCACTCGTTAGGCGGGCGCAATGGCAGAAGCGACTGCTCTGGGCCGGGAGCGCCTATGCGGCGCTTTTTCTCCTCTTCGCGCTCTACGTTCTCGTCATTCACTTTCAGGTCGGCCGCGTGAAAAAGGCTCTCAAGCGCGACCAGCCGAAAGTCGATTTTGTGAAAAGCACGGAAGCGGATTGGAAGGCGCTCGCGCCCGCCATCGATCCGCGATTTTACCCGGTGGAAGTCTTGTTCCGCCTCTTCCAAAGCCTGCCCAAGGATGTGCAGATCACGGTTTACGATCAATCGGCGCGCAGCCTTTCCGTGCAGGGCGAAGCACCGACGGCCGCGCTTGCTTATCAATTTGCCGACAAGGTGAAAGCCAATCCCAACCTGCGCGCTTTCACCTTCGACCTCGGCCCGCCCCGGATCTTGCCTAACGGCCACGCGCAATTCCGCCTGGAGGGAAAACCGAAATGAACTTCTCGTTTTTCGAGCGCATGAATAAACGCGAGCGCATGCTGACTCTCGGTGTCGGCGGCGTGATTTTCCTCCTCATCAACATCGCGCTCTGGAGCGCGCTCCTCGGGATGAGCTCCAATCTGCGCGCCGACTGGGCCGCGCGGAGTTCCGCGCGGGACGAGCAGAAAGTTTACCTGAACGAATACAAAATGTGGACGCGCCGCGCCGACTGGCTGAAGAAGCACCAGCCTACCCTGACGGATCCGGCGGAAGCTTCTTCGCTCCTCACCCGGCTCCAGGGCATCGGGAATAAATACAACGTCCAGATCGACAACCCGCAGCTCGGCGGGGTCGAGAAAACGCCGACGCATCAATCGGTTTCCGACACGCTCGAGACCAAGAGCGCCTGGGAGCCGCTCGTCCATTTCCTCTACGATGCGCAGCGGCCGGATGCGTTCATCGTTTTCGAGAGCGCGAACTTGCTGATCGACAGCAGCGATCCGACCGTGATGCGCGGGCGGTTCAAGATCGCGAAGTGGTTCAAGACTGCCGGCGCACCGAAATGAAGACGCGACACCTGCTCCTGCTCAGCGTCCTCGCGCTTGGCCTAACGACGGTTCGCGCGGAGGACGCCCTGCCGAAGACGCCAACTTTTTCGCGTTACGAGCCGATGCTGAAACACTCGCCGTTTGCGGTCGCGACGGCCGGGCCGGTCGGCGTGACGCCTGATTTTGCGAAGGAACTTTACGTCGCTAACGCGGGCCATTCCGAAAAAGGCGACTTCGTTACGATCGCCTCGACCACTAATCGCGACTTCAAGCTTTACCTCACCACTGGACAGGATACGGACGGGTATTCGGTTCCTAATATCCAGTGGTCCGACCGCGTCGGGGAAACGAAAGTCACCCTCACGAAGGGTGGCCAGGTGGCGACGCTCAGCTTCAATGAAGCGATCCTGAGTGAGGCGATTCACAATCAGGCGCCGCCGCAGAACGTCATGAACCCAATCGTCGGGCAATCGGGCCGGCCGGGAATACCCGGGCACTCGCCCATGAACATTCCGATGCCGGTGCCGCGCCCGATGAAGGTGCCCACGATTCCGACGCCTCCGCCGTACACGCGGGGGCTCATTCGCCGCAATGGCGCGAATGGAAATGGCAAGTTTATCAACCGCGGCCGGCCTTCCCCGCAGAGACCGGGGAATGACGAGCCAGATTCGTAGCGTTCGTTCGGGCAAGAAACTGGAGCGTTTGATTAGTGAAGTTTTAGAGGCCGTCTAAAAAGTCCTGTCATCGCGGGCGGAGTCGAAGGATCCCGTTGTGAAACCCTCAAGCTCACTCCACGGGATTCCTCGACTGCGTTGCGCTCGCTCGGAATGACTGAGTTTTTAGACGCCCTCTACCCGGGGCTTAGAGCGGAAATGAGCCGTGCTCGTTAGGCTCCGCCCCAGTCGTCGTCGGCGGTGTCGGGTTTTCGATCGGGACCAGCCGAGTAGAGATCAAATCCCGTCGGGTCCTTCCGGCCCGGGCTGAGGTAGATGTAGTTATCGTTCCAGGGATCCGTCGGCATTTCCTTGAAGAGCTGATACCAGCGCTGCGGCTGCGGGTCGCTGCTCGGCTGGGTCACGAGCGCCTGTATTCCCTGCTCGGTCGTCGGGTAAAAGCCGTTCATGCTCTGGTAGAGTTTGAGCTGGGTGGAAATGCTCTGGATGTCGGCTGCGACCCGATTATGGCGCGCATATTCGACGTTGCCGGAGAGTTTGTAGATCGCCGTGCCGAGGAGCAGAGCGATGATCGTGACCACGAGCATGATCTCGAGGAGGGTGAAAGCACTTTGATTTTTACGCATAAAAACGGTCGAAAATTATTTTACCGGAAGCAGCAGGTAGTCCGATTTGTCCCAAAGGTATTTTAGCTGGATTTGCGGGCTGCGCAGCGCAGACCGCGGGGTTCCCGCAGCGGCCATCACGATCACATTGTTCTTTCCGGCCTTCAAGACGGAGCCGGGAATAGTGATCTGACCACGAAGCCAGCCGGTGTATTGAAACTTCATGTCGTCGAGCAAACTGCGCGAAAGCCCGCGATAACCGGGATCAGCCAGGTCGGGCAGCACTAACGAGACCACGCCAAGGTCCGCGCCGTTCACATAAATCTCCGGCGCGGCGTCAATTTGCGGGCTCGCGATCTCAAAGGAGAGCAGCGCGACGAGCGGTTTTGACTCGATCTCGAACTGAAACGACGCGCTCTCCTTTACGGTCGGACCGATCGGAATCGTGCCGTTTGCGAGCGGCGCGGTCACGGTCCCGAAAAGTTGCGCGTCTTCCGTCTTCGGTTTGAGCGGCGCGGCAGTTTCGAATTGTCTCGCCATCAGGTCGCCATGATCGGCATGGATCGGATGCATCACGGTCGTCGTCTTCATCCAATCGAGATAGGCGCCGCGGATCGAGCGGCCGTCTCCCGGAACCTCGAGATCGATCGCCGTGACGCCGATCATCGGCACGACTGTGCTCACCGAAGTCGGCAGACCAGTGCCTTCGCCTAACGAACCCGAGTGCAACACCTGCGAGCCCGATTCATCCCACGCGATCAGCTCCGGTTGCGTCTTCGGGTTGTCGTCGAAAAAAAGCCGGAAGAGGAGGATCTGGCAGTCGTCGTTAGGCCGATTAATTCGAATGCGAAAGGTGCTGTGCACGGGCGCTTCCGGATTGCGTTGGTTCGATACGAAAGACACCGATTCGACCCACGGTGGCGCGGCCTGTGCGGTGGCATGGGAGGCTTCAATCTGGCGCAGATCGAGCCAGGCGCTGTCGGGCGCGGCGGCGGTGGATAAGCTCGGCTTTGACCAATCGCCGTCGCTGTTTTCCACGACCAGCTGTGCGCGGACGAAAGGAGCGAAGGCAACAAGCGAAGCAAGCGCGAGGGCGCGAATGAACATCGGCGCCGAGATTAACTTAGTGAGGCCGGAACTGCAAACTGTGGGTCATCTCAAAGACCGCGGAGAGGATGCTGTAAACGACGAAACCGACGATGACCGCGATAAACACAATGATCACGGGCGGGATCAAAGCGGAGATGATCTGCACCGTGCGATCGAGCTCGCGCTCGTAAACATCCGCGATCGTCTGCATCGTGCGCGCGAAGTGGCCGGTCTGTTCGCCCACCGCCATCATATCGGTGAAAAGTTCCGGAAATAACTTCTCCGCCGCGAGTGCGCTGGAGAGATTCGCGCCGTCGATGACTGAGCGCCGCACGTCGCGGAGCTTCTTCTCGAGATACTTGTTGGCCGCGATCTCCGTCACGAGATCGAGCGCTTTCAGGAGCGGAATCCCGTTCTCCATCAACGTGCCTAACGTTCGCGAAAACTGCGCGTAATACTGATGCCGTTTGATTCCTCCATAACCCGGGACGTAGAGGCGAAAACGATCCCACGTGAGCCGTCCCTCCTCGCTCCGCACAAAAGCGCGGAAGCCCGCCATCCCGGCTACGACGATCAGGATGAAGAGCCACCAGTAGCTGACGATGAGGTGATTCGTCTCGAGCAAAATCCGCGTCGGCAACGGCAGCACCCCACCGTTCTGCGACATGAAATTCGTCAGCTGTGGCACCATGAAGGTGATAAAAATGATGATCAACACCGCGCCAGCGAACGCGAGAAAAGCCGGATAAATCAGCGCCTGCGCCACCCGGTCGCGCAGGTTTTTTTCCTGCATCAAATGCTGCACGACGCGCGTCAGGATCTCCGGGAGTGCGCCGCTCGCTTCACCCGCGCCGACCATGTTCACGTAGAGGGGCGAGAAGACGCGCGGGAAATCGCGAAGCGCCTGCGAAAAACTGCGCCCGTCGACTAGCGCCTGGTGCAACGCGTGCGTCATCTGCTGCAGGCGGGGATGCTTCAGACGTTTCTCGAGAATACCGAGGCTTTCATCCAGCGTCATGCCGGCTTGCAGCAAATGCCCAAGCTGCTCAGTGAAAACCAGCAACTGGCTGTGCGGAACCTTCAGGTTCTGCGTCGGCGCGGTTGCCGCGGCGGCCGTCGCCGTCGTTTTGCCGTGGACTACCTGCGGGCCGCTCGCGAGAGGCTCAATGCGGATCGGCACGCATTGCTGCTGCTCGATCTGGCGAATCGCGACCGAGCGATCGGCCACGTTTAGAACGCCTTCGACAAGACCGCCCTGAGCGTTACGGGCGCGATAAGAAAATTGCGGCATCGGTGGCGCGAAGCGTAGCGCGACGACAGGTTCACGTCCACTTGTGGAGAAATCCCGAACATGTCTGGCCTCTCATAAGTCACCAGAAATCCTTCTTGGAGGGATGACTTCCGCGAATCCAGAGCGTCGGGCAGCGCATCATGGCCTGGAGACGCGTTCTCCTCGGCGTCGTGGAGCTCCGCCCTCCCGATTTGTTTTTTAGGAAGCGAGGAATTCCGGCAGCGAAACAGCAATGTGCGGAAACTCACGCAACACTTGTTTATCCATCGTCACCAGCCTCAGTCCGCGTTCCCTTGCGACCGCGACGAATTCGCAGTCGTAGGCGGTGCAGGTGGATTTCGAGACGAGGTCGAAGACGTCCTTCGGCGTGGCGCAGAATTCGCGTCTCTCCACTGTCGCCTCAGCTTTTTGGCAAAGCTCGATCGCGGCCGGACTGCTGAGCGAACCGCGGCGGACATAGCCCACCATCGCGTTCCGAAATTCCCAGCGCCAAAGCAATGCGGTGCTCCATTCCGGTTCACGTTCCAACAGCTGATCCGCCAGCGTCGTCTCTGGAGCGGGGATCCAACGCAAGCAGATGATATTCGTGTCGACGACGATCATCGTCGCCTGCGATTTTAAACTTCTGGATCTCCGCGAGGCTCGTGACGTCTTTGAATTTCTTGCGCATCTCACGCGCTTCCGCGAGCTGCTGGGCGATATCCGGCCGGGCGGATTTCTCCGTCGTGGCTTGCAGAGTGGCGATGACCTCCTTGTTTAAACTGCGATGATGCGCCTTAGCCTGATTTTTCAGAGCACGATGCAAACTGGCGGGAACGTTCTTGAGAGTAAGATTTGGCATAATGGAACCGTAATGACACCATTTTGGTAGTCAACGCCATGCCAGCCGTTCCACCGACAATCATCTCGCTGACCGACGGAGCATCCATTGCGATCTCCGAGTATGGCAAGTCGACCGGCGAGCCGGTTTTCTTTTTTCACGGCTGGCCGAGCTCACGCACGATGGCGCAACTCACCGACACGGCCGCGCGCGATTTGAATCTGCGCATCATTTCGCCGGATCGGCCGGGGATTCGCGATTCGTCTTTTCATGCCGATCGCAAGTTGCTCGACTGGCCGCCGCTCCTCGCCGAGCTCGCTGATAAGATGGGGATCGACCGCTTCAAAATCATCGGCATTTCTGGCGGTGCGCCTTACACGCTGGCATCGGCGTGGGCGTTGGCGGAGCGGGTGCAGGCGGTCGCGGTCGTGAGCGGCGCGCCGCCACTCGCGGAGCTGGCGGACCGCAGCAGGTTGCTGCGGCTTTACCGCTGGCTGCTCTTTTTTTACCCGCGCCATCGCGAGCTGCTGCGGGTTTCTTTTCGGGCGGCGCGGCCGTTCCTTTCGATCAAGTTGCCGATTCGTTTGCGCCCGGCGTTGCTGAAACTCCTCCAGCCGTGCGATGCCGCGGTCATGCGCGACATCGCGGCCTTCGAGGCTTGCTTCGAAAGTCAGCGCCAGGCTTGGCGTGCGTCGGCGGATGGACTCATGGTCGATGCGGAGATTTACGCGCAGCCCTGGGGATTTTCGGTCGAAGAAATCAGCGTGCCGGTGCGGCTCTGGCACGGGAAAAAAGATCGCAGTTTTCACTGGGAACTGGCGCGCGACCTGGGTGCTCGCCTAACGAGCTGCACGACTCATCTGGTCGAGGGAGAAGGTCACTACTCGCTGCCGATTCGCCACATGCACGAGATCCTGGCCGACCTGAAATCTGCCTAACGAGTTCATTATTGTTCGCGCTCGGCGCGGAAATCGCTGATTTTGCCGCGTGGAAGATTTTACAGGAAGCGCGGCGGTCGATCAGCCGATCAGGCATTCACCCAAAGTCGCGCCGGATTTCGAGCAACGGATTCAGCGGCTGGTCGAGGATTGGGGCGGGGCAAAATCACCGGAGCTGGTCGAGGAACTAATCACGACCGCGCTGAAAATGGGCAGCGACGGGATGGGCATCGGCGACCTCAAGTTGATGAACCGTTCGATGAAGGAACTGCGTTATGCCGCGAAGGTTTTCTCGCCGTTTCGCGAGCGGAAAAAGGTCGTCGTCTTCGGCTCGGCTCGGACTGCGCCTAACGATCCCGACGCACTCCTCGCGGAGGAATTTGGTCGGCAAATGGTGGCGCAGGATTTCATGGTCATCACCGGCGGCGGCGATGGAATCATGGGTGCGGCGCAACGCGGCGCAGGCCGCGAGAACAGTTTCGGTTTGAATATTCGCCTGCCGTTCGAGCAGCGCGCGAACCAGATCATCGAGGGCGACCCGAAGCTGATTAACTTCAATTACTTCTTCACGCGGAAGCTCAACTTCGTGAAGGAGACGCACGCTTACGCGCTTTTCCCGGGCGGCTTCGGCACGATGGACGAAGGCTTCGAAGCGCTCACGCTCATGCAAACCGGCAAGGCGCTGATCATTCCGATCGTGCTGATCGATCGGCCGGACGGCAGCTATTGGGAAACCTGGATGCGTTTCCTGACCGATCACTTGTTGCGGCAGGGATTGGTTTCGAAGGAGGATTTTAACTTCATCAAAATCGCGCACACGGTCGAAGCCGCGGTCGCCGAGATCCTGCTTTTCTACAAGAATTACGAGTCGTCGCGCTGGGTGGGATCGCGTCTGGTTTATCGGATCAAACACCGGCTCACGCCGCAGGCGCTCGCGCGCTTGAACGTCGAATTCGCCGACATGCTTCGCAGCGGCGAGATCGAACAACGCGGCCCGCTCCCGCAGGAAAGCAACCAGCCGGAGATCGCGCATTTGCCGCGGATCGTCTTGCAACCGCATCGCACGGCGTTTGGGCGCTATCGCCAGTTAATCGACGCAATCAATCTGGCCGAGACGCAGGACTGAGTGAGCGGGCGCCGCAGCGCTGATAGAGGGGCGGAGGCGCGGCCTAACGAAAAGACGGCGTGCGCATAGCTGATTTGTCATCCGGAGCGCAGCGCAGCGAAGTCGAGGGATCTCGCAAGCGTTGCTCGGCGCGCCATTCCCAAATAGACCTCACGAGGACGCTTGTGAGGTCCCTCGGCGCGCTCCGCCGCCTCCGGATGACAACTTGCTTCGGCGCCGCGCCGCGAATGACCGACGGACTTCCGACTGCGGAATCGTTAGGCGGCCGGCAGCTGGCGCTTCTCGAGGATGTAGTCGTGGATCGTGTTGACGCTGCGCAGCGCTTTGCCCGCGACTTCGGAATTGGGCACGCCGACCCCGAAAGTCTTCTCCATGCTCACGACGAGTTCGAGCGCGTCGATCGAGTCGAGCCCAAGGCCATCCGGTCCGAAAAGCGGCTGATCGTCGCCGATTTGGTCTGCGGGTGTCTGGAGCATGAGGCTCTGCACCATCATTTCTTTGATGCGCGTTCTGAGATCATCGTCAGCCATGAGAAATTTTTAGGACGCTACGCTTAGACGAAGAAGCCGTCGCTGTCATCGAACAAAATCACGGCGTGACTTTGCCCGTGGAAACGACTGGTGGCCGGAATCGACCTGAGATTAAACTTCGCGCGCCGCAGGAACTTCTTCCTGCGCTGGCGCGACAGGTGGAGCGGGCGGGACTTCACGCGCGGTCGGCGCGTCAGGAATCCGCGGCACGCTCGCTTCGGACTTGCGAATATCGGGCGCGGGAGCGTTTCCGGCGTTGTGCAACTCGTCGCTGAACTCGTCCTTCGCTTTCTGGAACTCCTTGACCGCCTGGCCCATTCCCTTGGCCAGCTCCGGCAGCTTCTTCGCGCCGAAGAGCACGAGGACGATCAACAGGATGATGATCAAATCCGGGCCGCCTAAATTAGAGAGCAGGGCGAGCAAATTCATAATCCAAAACATCGGACCATCTGCCGCGCTTGCAAGACATTTCCCCTCTTCCGCGAGAGTAGCGCCGGAATGTGCGGCGCCGGAAAAACCTTATCTGCAAGTGGGTGTCATCCTTTCGCCCCGAAAGCTTTCGGGCGAAGGACCTCACAAGCGTTCGTGTGACCTCACTCGTGGAAGCAGCACCGAGCGACGATTGCGAGGTCCTTCGACTCCGCTGCGCTCGCTCAGGATGACAAAATCGCCGATCGCGAGCGCAAGTTCGTGAACAGCTGTCGGCGATTCGGACTCAATGCGCCTACACGTCGTAATACATCTGGAACTCAAACGGATGCGGGCGCAGCCGCAGCGCGTCGTAATCCCGTTGTTTCAACTCGATCCAGTTGTTGATGAAGTCGGTGTTAAAAACATCGCCGCGGAGCAGGAATTCGTGATCCTGTTCCAACGCCGCGATCGCTCCGCCTAACGAATCCGGCACGCTCGGCACCTGCGCGAGTTCTTCCGGCGGCAGCTCGTAGAGATTCTTATCGAGCGGATCGCCTGGATCGATCCGGTTCTGCACCCCGTCGAGACCGGCGAGGAGCAAAGCCGCGAACGCCACATACGGATTCGCCGCCGAATCGGGCGTGCGGAACTCGATCCGCTTCGACTTCGGATTCGCCGAGTAGGTCGGAATCCGGATCGCCGCCGAGCGATTCCGCGCGGAGTAGGCGAGGTTGACCGGCGCCTCGAAGCCGGGCACGAGGCGCTTGAAACTGTTCGTCGTCGGATTCGTGATCGCGGTCAGCGCCGGCGCGTGCTTCAGGATTCCGCCGATAAAAAAGAGCGCCATATCACTTAATCCCGCGTAGCCATTCCCGGCGAAAAGCGGCTTGCCCTCTTTCCAGAGCGAGATGTGCGTGTGCATGCCCGAGCCGTTATCGCCGAAGAGCGGCTTCGGCATGAACGTGACCGTTTTGTTGTGCCGCCGCGCGACGTTGCGGACGATGTATTTGTAGTACTGCATCCAGTCGCCCATGATTTTCAGCGGCGCGAAACGGATGTCGATTTCCGCCTGGCCCGCCGTTGCGACTTCGTGGTGCTGCCGCTCGATTGGGATGCCGGCCTTCTCGAGTTCGAGGCACATCTCGTTGCGTAAATCCTGCAGCGTATCGGCCGGCGCGACCGGGAAATAACCTTCCTTCGCGCGAATTTTATAACCGAGATTCGGGAACTCCTCGCGCCCGCTGTTCCAATGCGCCTCGCTGCTATCCACCGAGTAGGATGAAGCGTTGCCGGTGCAGCTAAAACGCACGTCGTCGAAGATAAAAAACTCGGCCTCCGGCCCGAAGAACGCCGTATCCGCGATCCCGGTGCTCTGGAGGTAAGCCTCGGCCTTTTCCGCCAGCCCGCGTGGATCGCGGCTATACGGCTCGCGCGTGATCGGCTCCACAATCGTGCAGATGAGGCTGAGCGTCGGCTCGGCATTGAAAATATCGATCCACGCCGTCCCCGGATCGGGGATCACGAGCATGTCCGAGGCATCGATCGCTTTCCAGCCGCGGATGCTCGAGCCGTCGAAGCCGAGGCCTTCGGTGAAAATGTCCTCGTTATATTCCGTCAGCGTGGTCGTGAAATGCTGCCAGGCGCCAGGCAGATCGGTGAACTTGAAGTCCACGAGCTTGATCTCGTGATCCTTGATCATTTTGCTGACGTCGGCCGGAGTTTTCTTGTCGTTAGGCATAATGGAACGGGATGTGGTTTTGAGCGGAAAAAAAGCGAGCCCGAATAACCCAGCGATTCAGGTTATTCGGGCTCGTTCGTTTCCTTTAAAAAAAATCGTGAACGGCTAGACGGCTTTCTCGCCAACTTCTTCCGTGCGGATGCGGACCGCGTGCTCGACCGGAATCACGAAAACCTTGCCGTCGCCGATCTTGCCGGTCTTGGCCGCGCTCACGACCACGCTCACGGCTTTGTCGACCATGTCGTCGGCGAGGACGACTTCCACCTTCACCTTCGGCAGGAAGTCGACGGTGTATTCCGAGCCACGATAAATTTCTGTGTGGCCTTTTTGGCGGCCGAAGCCCTTTACCTCGGTCACCGTCATGCCTTCGATACCCAGTTCGGCGAGCGCTTCTTTTACTTCCTCGAGTTTAAAAGGTTTGATGATGGCTTCGAGCTTTTTCATGTGGATGTAACAGTGCCGTGGTCGGCGAAGTTTTCAACGCCGAGCCGAGGAAATCAGAAAGCGGGAAGAAATGGCAAGCGCTGATTTTTTGCGCGGACCTGAGTTCACCGTAGAGAGTGCAGACGTCGCAGGGCAAATAATGGGAAGGGGGAAAGCGGCCGGCCGTGCTGTGAAGTCCGCGGAGGTGCACGAAAACCCTCCGGATTCTTGCCGGTCGGAAGGGTCAGTTTATAGTGGGCGCAGATGCCCACCGACCGGTTCGTTCACCTCCATCTGCACACCGAATATTCGCTCCTTGACGGTGCGGTGCGGATGAAGGCGTTGATGGAAAAAGCCGTCGAAATGAAGATGCCGGCGGTCGCGATCACGGATCACGGCAACCTCTACGGCGCGATCGATTTCTACAAGGCGGCGACCGAGGCGGGGATTAAACCGATCATCGGCGTGGAGGCGTATATCGCGCCCGGATCGATCACCGATCGGCCCACTTCCCAACGCGATGCGGCGAACCATTTCACCCTCCTTGCCCGCAACGAAACCGGCTACAAGAATCTCGTTAAGCTCATGTCGACCGCGCATCTCGAGGGGATGCATTACAAGCCGCGGATCGACAAGGCGCTGCTCGCCCAACATGCCGAGGGTCTTATCGGGTTGAGCGGCTGTCTGAAGGGCGAGATCAACATGGCGCTCCAGGCTGACAACCTCGCGAAAGCGCGGGAAAGCGCGGCTGCGTATCGTGACATCCTCGGCGCGGAGAACTTCTTCATCGAGCTGCACGATCACGGCATCGAGGCGCAGCGGAAATGCAATCGCGAGCTGCCTAGGATCGCGCGGGAATTCGGCCTCGGGCTCGTCGCGGCGAACGACGTGCATTTCCTCGAGCGCGCCCATCACGATGCGCACGACGTCATGATCTGCATCGGCACCGGCAAGATGGTGCAGGACGAAAAACGGATGCGCTACGTGCCGGAGCTTTACTTCAAAGGCGCCGAGGAAATGCGCGCGATTTTCGGTGATTATCCCGAGAGCCTAACGAACACGCTCGCGATCGCAGAACGCTGCGACGTGAAGTTCGAATTCGGCGTCTCGAAGTTCCCCGAATACAAGCCGCCTAACGGAAAGTCGCGCGAGCAATTCTTCCACGAGCTGTGCGACGAAGGTATGCGCAAACGCTACGGCGAACGCGCCGCGACCGATGAGACATTGCTCGCGCGCCTCGCGAAAGAGCTCGAGGTCATCGAGAGCACCGGGTTCACCAGCTATTTCCTGATCGTCTGGGATTTCATCCACTACGCGAAAGGGAAGAAGATCCCGGTTGGCCCCGGGCGCGGCTCGGCGGCCGGTTCGCTGATCGCTTACGTGCTCGAAATCACCGACATCGATCCGCTGCAATATGGATTGCTCTTCGAACGTTTCTTGAATCCCGAACGCGTCTCGCCGCCCGATATCGACATCGATTTCTGCCAGGCGCGGCGCGGGGAAGTGATCGATTACGTGCGGCAGAAATATGGCGCGCGCGCCGTCGCGCAGATCATCACTTTTGGAACGTTAGGCGCGAAGAGCGTGGTCCGCGATGTCGGCCGGGTTCTCGGCTTCAGCTACGGCGATGCCGACCGACTCGCGAAAATGATCCCTAACGAACTCAACATCACGCTGGCCGGCGCGCTGGCGAAGAATCCCGACCTGAAGCGCGCCTCCGAGACGGAGCCGGCCACGCGACAACTGCTCGAGTATGGCAACTTGCTCGAAGGTCTCTCGCGCGGCGCCGGTGTGCACGCCGCCGGCGTTGTGATCAGCGATCGCGATCTCTCGGATTTTATCCCCCTAACGAGGAGCAAGGATAACGAAGTCACGAGCCAGTTCTCCGGCGAAGCGCTCGGCGACCTCGGGATGCTGAAGATGGATTTCCTCGGGCTGAAAACGCTCACGGTGATCGAGGACACCCTCGTCTTGATCCACACACGCGAGCCGGAGTTTTCGCTCAAGGAAATCCCGCTCGATGACGTGGCGAGTTTCGCGCTCTTCAACCGGGGCGAAACGATCGGCCTCTTCCAGATGGAATCGGGCGGAATGACGAGCACCGCGAAACGTTTCGACGTGCAAAATCTAGGCGACATCATCGCGCTGATCGCGCTCTTCCGGCCGGGCCCGATGGAGTGGATCGACGATTACATCCAGCGCAAAAAAGGGTTAAAGAAAGTCCGCTACGCGCATCCGCTGCTCCGAGAAGTCTCCGAGGACACCTATGGGGTGATGATTTACCAGGAACAGGTGATGGCGGCCGCGAATAAGCTGGCCGGCTACTCGTTAGGCCAGTCCGACCTGCTGCGCCGCGCGATGGGGAAAAAGGATAAGGCGAAGATGGCGAAGGAACGGAGCAGCTTTATCGAAGGCTGCGCGCGCACAAACGACATCCCCGAGAAAAAAGCGAACGAGATCTTCGATTTGCTGGAGAAGTTTGCGGGCTACGGGTTCAACAAAAGCCACAGCGCGGCCTACGCGGTGATCAGTTACCAGACGGCTTACCTGAAGGCGCATTACCCGGTCGAATTCATGGCTGGGTTGCTCAGCAACGAGATCAATAACACCGACAAGATTTCGATCTTCGTCGGCGAGTGCAAGCGGATGGGGGTGCCGATCCTGCCGCCGGATTTGAATCGGAGCAGCCTCAAGTTCACGCCCGAGGCCAACTCGGCCGGTCATCCCGAGTGGAGTGCAGCGCAGCGAAACGGAGTCGAGGGATCCGGTGGAGAAACCGTGAAGCCTCCGTGCGAAATCTTCCAGGAAGCTCCACGGGATCCCTCGACTCCGCCTAACGGCTCCGTTCGGGATGAAGCGGGCTCTGGCTCCGCTTCGCGCACGCAGCAAGACGCCATCCGCTACGGCCTCGCGGCGATCAAGAACGTCGGTGAAGGCGCGATGGCTTCGGCGATCGCGGAGCGCGAACGGGGAGGGAAGTTCACTTCGCTGGAAGACTTCTGCAGCCGCGTGGATTCGCGAATCGCGAATCGCAAGATTGTCGAGAGTCTGGTGAAGGCGGGCGCGTTCGATTTCCTCGGGCGCGATCGCGCGGAGCTCTTCGCCTGCATCGAGGAAACGCTCGCGGCGGCCGCTTCCTCGCATCGCGATCGCGCGTCGGGACAGGTGTCGCTTTTTGGCGACCTGCCGACGGCGCCGATCGCGCGGCGCAGCCATGAATTCGTCGCCTGGTCGGAACGCGAGAAACTTTCCTACGAGAAAGAGCTGCTCGGTTTCTATGTCACCGGTCATCCGCTCGACGACTACGCGCCGCTTTTCGCCGGTGGAAAATACCAGACGATCGCATCGTTAGGCGAAGCCGAGGATCGTGCGCGCTTTCTCATTGCTGGCGCGATCGCGCAGGTGGATCGCAAATTCACGAAGAAGGAAGGCAAACCGTTCGCGGTCGTCTGGATTGAAGATCTCACCGGCACGCTCGAGGTCGTGCTCTGGAATGAAACTTACGTGGCGGTTTCGACCGTGCTGAATCCCGGCACCGTGATCGCGATTCGTGGCTCGGTCGATCGGCGCGAGGAAAACATCCGCGCGACCGCGCAAAAAGTGAAGGTGCTGACCGTTGAAAATGTCGCCGCCGCGGCGGCACGGGTGCGGGAACAGGAAGAACAGGAACCGTCGCCTAACGACTTCGCAGAGATGCGCGCCGAGCTGCCGATCACGTTGCGCTTCGGCGCGGGCGTGGCGGCGGATGAATTCCGCACCGTGCGGCAGATACTCGCGTCGTCACCCGGTCCGCAGCCGGTGACGTTGCTGGTCACAAGTGGTGCAGGCGAAACGGTGCGGATCGAGACCGGCGACCGTTTCCGGATCGCGTTCACGCCCATGATCGAGCGACAGCTCGCGCCTTGGCTGTAGCTGGCGCGCGAGCTCGGAACTCCGGGGAGCACAGGCCGCTGGCCTGTCGCGTTCGGCCGCTGGCCGA
>JBDTIQ010000079.1:0-27943 GCA_039936335.1 Chthoniobacterales bacterium | reverse complement strand
TGGAAGCTTATGATCTCTCCAACGCGCCGGCGCCGTCGCGGCTCGCGAACATTTCCTCGCGCGGTTTTGTGGGGAAAGACGAGAACGTGCTCATCGGCGGGATCATCGTGAGGGGAGTATCCGAGGACCCGGTTGTGTTTCGTGCGATCGGCCCGGATGTCGGGGTGAGCGGCGCGCTCGCGGATCCGACGCTCGATATTCACGACGGAGACGGCTCGCTCGTGGCGGCGAACGACAACTGGCGCAGCGCGCAGGAAGCGGAGATCGCCGCAGCCGGCCTCGCGCCGGGAAATGATCTCGATGCGGCGCTGATTTTAACGCTGCCGCTCGGCAACTACACGGCGGTGGTGCGCGGGACGAACGGGCAGACCGGTGTCGCGCTCGTGGAAGCTTACGCGCTCGAGTAACGCCAGCTTCGTTCCGGGGAGCACAGGCCGCTCGCGTGTCGCGTCAGGCGGCTCGCCTGACGCACATGCGGGCCGGTGGAGGTGAGACGTTCGGAGCTGCGAGCGCAGAGTGGGGCCGAGGCGTTTTCTGCGGTCGCCGCTGATCTCTCGCTCGATCGCTTTTTGTGCGCTCGTGTGGGAGGCGAGCCGCCTCCAACGACAGGCGTGCCGCCTGTGCTCCCCGGAGGTGTGCCGGGATGCTCCTTAGCCTTCGAACCTCTTCACCACCAGCGTCGCGTTATGCCCGCCGAAGCCGAAGGAGTTGTTCATGGCGACGTTCACTTCTTTCTCGCGCATGACGTGCGGCGTGAAGTCGAGGTCACACTCGGTATCGGGATGATCGAGGTTGATCGTCGGCGGGATTTTGCCGTCACGAATGGCGAGCGCGCAGATCGCCAGTTCGATCGCGCCGGAGCCGCCTAATAAGTGGCCGGTCATCGATTTGGTGGAGCTAATAGTGAGCCCGCCGCTCTGCGCATAGTCGCCAAAGACCGATTTGATCGCGCGCGTTTCGCAGACGTCGCCGAGACCGGTCGAGGTGGCGTGCGCATTCAGGTAATCGACCTGCTCGGGCGCGAGTCCGGCGTGTTCGAGCGACAGGCTCATCGCGCGGGCGGCGCCTTCGCCATTAGGCGGCGGCGCAGTCATATGGTAGGCGTCGCCGCTTAACCCGTAGCCGGCGATTTCGCAGTAGATTTTCGCGCCGCGCGCTTTGGCGTGTTCGAGTTCCTCGACCACCATCGTGCCGGCGCCTTCGCCGATCACGAATCCGTCGCGATCCTTGTCGAACGGCCGCGAAGCTTTTTGTGGTTCGTGGTTGCGTCTGCTGAGCGCTTTCATCGCAGAGAATCCCGCGAGACCGACCGGGATGATGGCCGCTTCCGAGCCACCTGCGAGAAAGATGTCGGCGTCGCCAAATTTGATGATGCGCCAGGCTTCGCCGATTGCGTTGTTCGAGGTCGCGCAGGCGGTGGCGATGCACATGTTCGGCCCGTGCAGGCCAAATTCCATCGAGATGATGCCGCTCGCCATGTTGCCGATGAGCATCGGAATGGTGAACGCGGAAATGCGATCGGGACCCTTGTTGAGGAGCGCGCTGTGCTGGTCTTCGAGCGTCTTCAATCCGCCGATCCCGGTGCTGGTGAGCACGCCGAAGCGGTTGCGATCGACTTTCGTGAGATCGATCCCGGAGTCGCGCATCGCGCTTTTCGCCGTGGCCATCGAGAAGTGAGCGAAGCGGTCGGTGCGCTTGTGGTCTTTGGGATTGTTGAAGACCGGCTTGGGATCGAAGTCTCTCACTTCACCCGCGATTTTGGAGTGGTAGCCGACGCTGGTGTCGAAGCGTGAGATCGGGACGACGCCACTCCGGCCGGCGAGGAGATTGCTCCAGAAGGTCTCGAGCTCCTGGCCGAGAGGCGTGATGACGCCCATGCCGGTGATGACGACTCTGCGATCTTTCATGGGAAGAATGGTGGGATGATTTTAGCGGGTGCCCATCCCGACGCTTTGGACGGTCTGGAACAGTTTGCCTTCGGTTTTAATCGACGGCGCGATGATGATCTCGGTTTGCTGGAATTTCGGCAGCGTAATCGCTCCGACGTTTCCCATGCAAGTCGTGATCGCGCCGACCAGATTTTGGCTGCCGTCGTCCACTTCCGCGGGGCCGAAGAGAATTTGTTTGAGCGAACCGGTCGCGCCGACTTTGATCCGCGTGCCGCGCGGCAGGTTGGCGTGCGGCGTGGCCATCCCCCAGTGATAACCGGAGCCGGGAGCTTCGTAGGCTTTTGCAAACGCGCTGCCGACCATCACGGCGTCGGCGCCGCAGGCGAACGCTTTGCAGACGTCGCCGCCTTTGCTCATTCCGCCATCGGTGATGATCGGAACGTAGCGCGAAGTTTTCTTGAAATAAGCGTCGCGCGCCGCGGCGCAATCCACGGTCGCAGTCACCTGCGGCACGCCGAGGCCGAGCACGCCGCGCGAAGTGCAGGCTGCGCCCGGACCGACGCCGATCAAGACCGCGGACGGCCCGCATTCCATGATCTCAAGCGTGGCGTCGTAGCCGACGGTGTTGCCGACGATGATCGGAATCTTCATCTCTCGGCAGAATTTCGTGAGATCGAGCGACTGATATTCCGAGGAAATATGCCGGGCGGTCGAAACCGTGCTCTGGACCACAAAAATATCCGCGCCGGCTTCCTGCGCGATCGCGCCGAAATGCTCCGCGCGCTGTGGAATCGAGCTGACCGCGACCGGAATCCCGGCGTCTTTCATTTCCTTCACCCGCGCGCGAATCAGATCTTCCTGCACCGGTTCCTGGTAAATCTTCTGGAGGAGCCCGGTCACTTCAGCTTTGTCGGCATCGACGATTTTTTGCAGGACTTCCTCGGGGTTTTTGTAGCGCGTCTGCACGCCTTCGAGATTGAGCACGGCAAGTCCGCCGAGTTTCCCCATCGCGATCGCGAACTTCACGTCGACCACGCCGTCCATCGCGCTCGCGAGGATCGGGATTTTGAACTCCAACGCCTCGGCATCCTTGCGCCCGAGGCGCCAGGTGATGTCGACTTCGTTCGGGTTAATCGTCACCTGTCCCGGCACGAGTGCGATCTCGTCGAATCCGTACGTGACACGCGCTTTGCGATTTCTGCCAATCCACATTCCCATGGTTAAATCCGATCCAGTTTAAAACGTTCGTTCAAGCTGCCGCAGCGCGGGCAGCGTGGGAGCAGAGTCGCCGTGCGGTCTTCAAACTCGAAGGCACAAATCACACACCGCAACCGGTGGCGCAGGGCCCGCTGTTCACGGCGGCGCCGATTCCACTCGCCAACTATCCAGAGGAGGAAAACCGCCGCAAGAAAAAGCAGCAGGTAAATCGTCACCAGCGCCGCGAGGCTGACCCGAATCACGGCGCAGTCTCCACGGGCGGCGGCATTTTCAAATCGGTGCCGAAGTTCACCGTCGCGATTGCCCAGGTCAGCTTGTCGTTAGGCAAAAGCGGCGCGACCGGCGCTTGAAAACGGCAAAGGGTAAGCGCGCGGCGAGCTTGCTCATCGAGCGCGGCCTCGCCCGAGGAAGTGGCGAGCAGGCAGTAACGCACGATGCCCGAGCGATCTACGCCGACCCGAAACTGCACGTCCTGCGGCGCTTCCCGTTGGCTCGCATGGAAACTCAGTGGCGGGCTCGTGAACG
Source organism: Chthoniobacterales bacterium (assembly GCA_039936335.1). Lineage (GTDB taxonomy): Bacteria > Verrucomicrobiota > Verrucomicrobiia > Chthoniobacterales > UBA10450 > Palsa-1392. Next base: position 24,311 of record JBDTIQ010000079.1, on the reverse strand, counting down.
CCCTTTCTTTCAGCGCGCCGGAGAAACTGATCGTCGTCGGCACGTGCACCGGCGGCGGCTCCGCAATCGGTGTCTCCATCGGGACGGGTCCAGGTGGCATCGACGATCGCTCGATCACTTCCGGCGGCAGCGGCGGCAACTGTTTCAAACTCGGCGGCACCGCGATGTAGGAAGGCACGTGCTCCAGCCTCGGCAACTGGTAGCGGCGCGCTTCCGCCGGCCGCTGTGTTTCAGAGATGAGCGCCGGATCTTCCGCGGCGAGCCGATGCAGGAAATTACGCGCTTCTTCGGAAGTCGGTGCGATCACGCTGACGCGCGCGGGCGGCGGCAGGAGCGAGATGGTGGGCGGATAAATGACCTGGAAGAGCAAAAAACAAAGCAGGTGCAGACCTAACGATGCCAGAAGAAAACCAGCGATCGCAACTCTTCTCCGGCGCGGGCGTTCCCAATGGAAAAGCAGATCGCCATGCGGTTGCGCGTAGATGCTGGCGCTCACTGTTGCGGGGTCGTGGCGAGCGCCACGGAGCTGATGCCGCGCACGAGCGCCGCGTTCGTCACGGCCATCACGAGATCGTAGGAAGTCTGCCGATCCGCCTTGATCACGACCGAACGGCCTTCCCTCTTTGTCTCGTCGAGCGCGGGCCCGAGCTGCTCGAGTGTGACCTTTTGATCGCGCAAATAAATCGCCGGGCTCGGTCCGCCGGTGATGCTGATGATCTCTTGGTTTGGCTGCGGCCCGAGAGTGAAGCGGGAAAAAGGAACCGTCACAGAGATGCCCGGTTGGAGGACGAAGTTCGAGCTCAGGAGCAGGAAGAAGATCAGCAGAAAGAGAACGTCGAGCAGCGGAAAGACGTAGAGCCAGCCGAAGCTGATGTTGCTCGTCCGGGTGAGTTTCATGATTCGTTAGGCGCAGACTCCGAACGCCACTTGCCGGGAAGGAGATCGAGCCACCCGGTCATCCCGAGCGGAGTCCCGCGGCTGCGGGGCGGAGTCGAGGGACGACACGGTTGTTGGGGCGTTCCCTAACGATCGGAACGCTGTTCCGCCGCTGTTTTATTCTGCGCCTCGCGAAAGCTGATGATTTCCGCCGTCGGCTCGCGATCGGTCAGCATGTGCACGACTTCGATTCCGGCGCGTTCCATGTCGTGCAGCAACGTGTTCACCCGCGAAGACAGATAGCTGTAGGCGACAAAAGTAGGAGTCGCCACAACCAGCCCCGCAGCCGTGGTCAGCAAACTCTTATAGATGCCGGTGGAAAGCTCCGTCACCGTCGCGTAGCCGCCGTTTGAGGAAACCATGCCGAAGGCTTCGATCATTCCTGTGACCGTGCCTAACAATCCGATCAACGGCGTGAGATAAGCAAGCGTCGCGAGCACGCCGAGGAAACGCTCGAGCTTCGGCACCTCGAGCTGCCCAGCTTCCTGCACGATCTCGCGCAGCTCACCGCGTGGCGCGTCGTGCCGGATGATCGCCGAGTGGATGACCCGCGCGACCGGCCCGGGCGTGCCAGCGCATTCATGGAGCGCTTCCGCGAAATTCCGGCGCTGCACCAGATTCGAAAGTCCCTGAAGAAACTCACCGACATGAATCGTCGCGCGATGAAAATAGAAGAGCCGTTCTGCGAAGACAGCGATCGAGATGATGCTGCAGATCAGGATCGGCCACATGAGCAGACCACCCTTTTGGATGTAATCGATCATGTCGTGACCTGTTACTTCCCTTTGCCGCCGCTGGCAAGTGACGGCATGAGATGTCGCCTAACGAGAGAAGGGTGCAGTGCGTTTGCGCCACCTGCGTCCATTCGGCACGGCTTCTCACTGATCTTGTCATCCTAAGCGGAGTGATTTTGTCATCCTGAGCGGAGCGCAGCGCAGTCGAAGGACCTCGCAATCAAGGTGCGACATCATTTTTCTCAGATCACGTCGAGCAACGCTTGTGAGGTCCTTCGACTCCGCCTCCGGCTCCGCTCAGGATGACAGGTTTGGATCGAAATCAACTTCAACTCGTTCGGCTGCGAACAACGTTTCAGCGCCCGTTGTGTTTAACCGGAGCGGCGAGCTTCGGAGTGGTGCGACCAAGAAGCGCACCAGAGCCGTCCTAAACCGCATAACCCGTGGGATGACCTTCGGCGTCGAACGTGTAAACGATTTTGTGGAGCACGTTGTCGTCCTGGTCGAGCTGCGTCTCTTCCGCGAGTCGTCCGGCTTGATCGTAACGATAGAGCGTCTTGAAACGGAGCTTGCCCGCCGTGTTGAAGACCCGCCCGCTTTCGTAGCGCCCTTCCGCATCACGGGTGTAGATATTTTTGCCGCCAGGTTTGCCACTGGCCGTCGTGGTCGTCGCGACGGATTGATGTTTCGCGTGGTCGATTCGGTAAACAGTTTTCGAGCCGTCCGGATTCACCGTCATGGTCACGTGAAGGGCGTCGTCATTCATCTGTCCGCGCGTAAGAGAGGGCGCGCAGAAGAGTGCGGTTAGGACCGCCGAGGCCAAAACGTTACGAAACATACGTGGGAGCAGGAAGGTTACGTGGTGAAGAAAAGCGCGCAATTGGGATTAATTTAATTGACCCGGGAAAAGCGAGGTGGTTTAAAGTGGGGGAAAGTGGATTGATATGGACCATTAATCCTCACTCGCATGGAATCCGCCTCGTCATCACAAACTTTCTTCGCGGGAGAGTTTCTTCATCAGATCGACGAGAAACATCGTATCACCATTCCCTCGCGCTGGCGGCGCAACGGCCAGGGCGAAGAATTCATCCTGCTCGCCGAGCAGAACCTGCAATGTCTGCTCGTGATGCCGCCTAACGAATTCGAGCGAGTCAGCGCCTCCGCCGCGCAGGCGCCGGGAATCTCCGCGAGCGACATCCGCAAGTTTCAACGTCAGCTGCACGCGCGCGCGCAACATGGCTCGACCGACCGGCAGGGTCGTCTGGTTTTACCCGACGACCTCTGCAAACAGCTCGACCTGAAAGGCGAAGTCGCGCTCATCGGCAGCCCAGGACGTTTCGAGATTTGGAACCCCGCGCGCTGGAAACGCGCCCATCAGGACGAGCACCAGACTTATCAACAAGTGGCCAACCTGGTTGGGCTGTAGCGGCAACGAGATGAACGCGTTGTTATTTGAGCGACCCATCCGGTTCTCGACCGGGCCGTTCGTCATCATGGAGGAGGCGCAAGATATGGAGGATTTTAGTTATCATCGGCCCGTCCTCGTGACGGAAACGCTCGCGCTGCTCGCGCCCGACGCCGGCTCTCTTATTCTCGACGGCACCTGCGGCGGCGGCGGGCATACCGAGGCGATTTTGCAGGCCGGCGCGGATGTGCTCGCGCTCGACCAGGACCCGGACGCGCTCGAATTTGCGCGCGCCCGCCTAACGAACTTCGGAGGCCGCGTGACTCTGGAGCGCGCAAATTTTCGCGAAGTCGGCGCGGTCCTCGATCGTCTCGGGATCGCGCAGATCGGCGGCGCAGTTCTCGATCTCGGCGTTTCCTCGCGGCAGCTCGAGAACGCCGATCGCGGTTTCAGCCTGATGCGAAACGGCCCGCTCGACATGCGGATGGACCCGCGACGTGAGCTGACGGCGGCGGAGGTGATCAACAGCTACACCGAAGAAGAGCTGACGCGGGTTTTCCGCGAGTATGGAGAAGAGCCAGCCGCCCGCCGCGTCGCGAGCCAGATCGTGAAGTCGCGCAAGGAAACGCCGTTTCGCGAGACGATCTCCCTTGCGAAAGCAATCGAAAAAATCGTCGGTCGCCACGGTCGGCGGCATCCGGCGACGCAGATTTTCCAGGCGCTTCGGATGGAAGTGAATGACGAACTCGGCGCCCTCGAGCAAGGTTTACTCGAGATCACCGCGCGGCTCGAACCCGGCAGTCGCTTCGCCGTTATCACCTTCCATTCGCTCGAGGATCGGATCGTGAAAAATTTCTTCCGCGATCGCAGCCGAGAATTTCTCGATCGCCCAGAATGGCCCGAGCCGCGGCCGAACCCGGATTACCAACTGGAACTGATCACGAACAAACCGGTCGAGCCGGACGCGATCGAGCAACGCAGTAACCCACGCTCGCGCAGCGCGAAGTTGCGCGTCGCAGAAAGGATCGGATGAATCATCGCCGCCAAAAACTGAACCCCATCAACGCCGCGTCGCTCGCACGCTGGATCGTTATCTTTACCTTCCTCGCCGCGACCGGCTTGAGCTACGTCTACCTCTCGGTCCAGCTGCACACGCTCGGGAACAACCGCACCGCGATCGAGAAGGATCTCGTCGCGGTCGATTTGCAGACAAAAGAAGCGCGCGTCCAGATCGCCGCGCTCACTTCCCGGCCCGCGCTCGAGCGGCGGCTACAGGAAGGTTACCTGAAAATGATCCGGATCGAAGACGGCGCGATCGTGAAATTGACGCCGCATCCGCGGAATGACGACGCCGTGCAACCAGTCGCAAACGAACGAGGCGGCCGATGAAGTGGAACGGGCGAACACGTTGCGCGCTCGTCGGCTTCGGCTTTGCCGTGCTCTTCAGCGTGTTTTCGTTTCGTCTCGTCTGGCTGCAGATGGTGCGGCACAGCTATTACGCCGCGCAGGCGGAGAGCAAACACAGCGAGCGCTCCACCATCTTCGCGGAGCGCGGCACGATCTACGATCGGCACGACGAAATCCTCGCGATGAACGTCCCGGTCGAAACCGTTTTCGCCGATCCGAGCATCATCAAGAAGCCGGAAGAGACGGCGTCGATCCTCGCAAGGGCGCTCGAGTTACCAGCCGATGAGATCACGAAAAAGATCACGCGCGACGGCATGTATGTCGTCCTGAAACGCCGCGTGCCGGAAGCAGTCGCGGTGTCGTTAGGCGACGAGCTGCGCAAAAGAGGCCTGCCCGGGATCGGCTTCGACCGCGATTTCGTGCGGCGTTATCCAAACGATTCGATGCTCTGTCACGTCATCGGTTTTTCCGATTTCAACCACCTCGGCATCCAAGGCGTCGAGAAGTCGATGGATCAATATCTGCGCGGCGAGAATGGCTTCCGCGAGTTTGAAAAAGATCGGCGCGGCCACGAGGTCTCGGCCCTCGGCGTGACGGAGCGCCCGGCCCGCAACGGCTACGACATCCACCTCACGATCGACATGAACCTCCAGAACATCGTCGAGAACGAGCTCGACGCCGCGGTCAAGGAATACAGGCCGCAGAAGGCCACGATCATCCTAATGAAGCCGGAGACCGGCGAGATCCTGGCGATGGCGAATCGCCCGAACTTCGACATCAACCAACGCTCGACTGCGAAGCCCGAGCAGATGATCAACCGCGCGATCCTCGACCTGATGGAGCCCGGTTCGACCTTCAAGATCGTCACGGTTGGCGCGGCCTTGAACGAGAAGAAAGTCACGCTCGACACGCCGATCTTTTGCGAGAATGGCCCGTGGCGTTACGGCGGCAGCTACCTGCACGATCACAGGTATTACGGAGTGATCCCGGTGCGCGACGTCCTCGTGAAATCGAGCAACATCGGCGCGGCCAAAATCGCGCTCATGCTCGGCGACCAGAAATTTTACGACTACATCCTGCACTTCGGCTTCGGGCAAAGAACGGGTATCGAGCTACCGGGTGAGATCGCGGGCCTGATCCATCCGCCGCGCGCCTGGAGCAAAATTTCCATTACCCGCATGCCGATGGGCCACGAAGTCGGGGTCACGCCGTTGCAGATGATGGTCGCGATGGCGACGATCGCGAACGGCGGGAAAATGGTCGAGCCCCGGATCGTAAAATCGATCGTGGATGAGAACGGCAAGGTCATCAGCGAGCTCAAGCCGACACCGGTCCGGCAGGTCATCAGCCCCGAAGCGGCCGCGCAGGTCGCGCTCGCGCTTCGCGGCGTCGTCACCAAACGCGGGACGGCAGTGGAAGCCGCTGTTCCTGGCTACGATCTCTGGGGTAAAACCGGCACCGCGCAGAAAGTAAACCCCAAGGGCGGCTACGAAAAAGGCAAGGAAGTCGTCTCCTTCATCGGCGCCTTGCCCGCGGATCACCCGGCTTTCGTCGCTCTCGTCGTGCTCGACGACGCGCACACCAAAAGCTCCGCGGAAAACTACGGCGGTAGAGTCGCCGGTCCTATTTTTGCCCGCGTCGCTGGGAAAGCGGCGCGCTATCTCGAAATTGAGCCGCATGAGGACGTGGGACCGCAGGTCGCGGCGGCCGAGTCGCCCTTAACCGATGCCCATCGCTGAACCCCCACTGCGCCGCGCGTGTCCATACCTCATGCAGCTCAAAACCCTGGCCGCGGCCATTCCAACCAATGAAATAAATGGACCGCTCGAGCGTGAGATCGAGGGCGTCTATTACGACTCGCGCCGAGTGCAGAAGAACGGCCTCTACGTTGCAGTCCGCGGTGCGAGAGTTGATGGCCACCAATTCATCCACCAGGCGATCGAGAGAGGCGCGACCGCGATCGTGGTGGAGCGCCCGGACACCCACGCCCGCGCCACGACCCTCGTGGTCGCTGACAGCCGCGCCGCGCTCGCCGATCTCGCGTTCACCTTTTACAAAAAGCCGACGCTCAGTCTGAAGATGGCCGGCATTACGGGCACGAACGGCAAGACGACCACGACCTTCCTGCTCAAGCACATCTGCGACAGCGCGGGCCTGCGCAGCGGCTTGATCGGGACCGTGCGCTACCAGATTGGCGAACGTATTTTACCCGCGACCCGGACCACGCCGGAATCGGCCGACCTCCAGGAATTGCTCGCGCAAATGGTCGGCGCCGGCTGCAAAGCCGCGATCATGGAAGCGTCCTCACACGCCATCGCGCAGGAGCGGATTCGCGGGATCGAATGGGACGTCGCGGTCTTCACAAACCTGACGCAGGACCATCTCGATTTTCATGGGACGATGGCCGAATACTTCGACGCAAAGGCCAGCCTTTTCACCGGCCTAACGAATCAGCCTAACAAAAAGCAGGCGACCTCCGTCATCAACCTCGACGACCGTCACGGCGAGCAACTGGTGAAGCGGCTCGGCGAGAGCACGCCGATCATCACCTACGGATTGAGTCAGCGTGCCGATTTTCGCGCTTCAAATTACCGCGCCGAATTCAGCGGCACCTCCTTCCAACTCGATGCGCGCGGCCGCAGTTATCTCGTGCGCGTGCCGCTCATCGGGCGCTTCAATGTTTCCAACGCGCTCGCCGCGCTCGCCGCCGCAACGTCGTTAGGCATCAACCTGCGCGACGCCGTTCTCAGTCTCAGCAAAGCCCCGCAGGTTCCCGGCCGCCTCGAAGCCGTTCCAGCGAAGCGGCAATTCCAGACTTTCGTCGACTACGCGCACACCGACGACGCGCTTCTCAACGTCCTGAAAACGCTGCGCGACCTCTCGCCGCGGAAACTGATCTGCGTCTTCGGCGCGGGCGGTGATCGCGACCAGGCGAAGCGCCCGCTCATGGGCCGTGTGGCCGATCAGAACGCCGACTTCAGCATCATCACGTCCGATAATCCACGGAAAGAAGACCCGCTCGCCATCATCGAAGGCGTCAAGAAAGGCTTTCGCTCCGATCGCTACGAAGCCGTGCCTGATCGGGCGGAAGCGATCGCGCGCGCCATCGCGCTCGCCCAGCCGCGCGACATCGTTCTCATCGCCGGCAAAGGCCACGAGGCCTATCAGGAATTTGCCGATCACACCATCCCCTTCGACGACCTCCAGGTCGCGAGGCGCGCCTTGGAAAACCGCCCACTGGACTTTGGAAATGACGCATAATCAGAAGGCGGATCGGCTGAAATTCCGGGTTACGCGCGCGTCTCGTCCGGCCGCTGCCGGAGCGATGGCGTCCTCGCCATCGCGAACTTTCTTCCGCCACAACGCCCACTCCGAAGCAAAAGCCTGTTTCGGCGAGGACGCCGAAACCAGCACGCGAGACGCGCGCGCTCCCCGGAAGGATCGGCTCTAGCCATGGATCCGCTTTCCCTCGATCAAATCGCGCGCTTCGCCGGAGCCGTCAGGCAGAACGGCAGCGGTGAAAGCCAAGTCACGAACCTGAGCACCGACTCGCGCAGCGTCCGCCCGGGCGATCTCTTCGTGGCGTTGCGCGGCGATAATTTCGACGGCCACAAGTTCGTTAGCCAAGCCGCGCAACGCGGCGCGATCGGTGCGGTCGTCGAGAAAGTTTGGACCGGAAAAACACCACCGGATTTCGCGCTCCTCCGCGTTGGCGATACCCTTGCCGCTTACCAGCGAATCGCCGGAGAGTATCGGCGTTCGTTAGGCCTGAAGGTCGTCGCGGTCACCGGCAGCAACGGCAAAACGAGCACGAAGGATTTCACCGCATCGGTTCTGGCGCGCGGTTTCCGCGTCACGAAAACGGAAGGCAATCTTAACAACCATGTCGGCCTGCCGCAGACGATTCTGCGCGCGACCGCCGCCGATGAAGTCGCCGTCTGGGAGATCGGCATGAATCACCCCGGCGAGATCGCGCCGCTCGCTGCGCTCGCGCGGCCGGACATCGCGATCATCACGAACATCGGCGTTGCGCACATTGAGTTCATGGGTTCGCGCGCAGCGATCGCGCAGGAGAAAGGCGATCTCGCGGCGTCGTTAGGCCCAGACGGCACGCTCGTCCTGAACAGCGCCGACGAGTTCGCCGACGCGATCGCGCAGCGCACTTCCGCAAAAGTCATTCTCGCCGGAATCGACGACGGTGCCGTGAGAGCGAATGAAATCGTGCAGACGGCCATCGGCGCGGAATTCGCCATCCTGGAAGGCGCGCATCATTGCCACGCGGTCCTGCCGGTGCCGGGAATTCACATGGTGCAAAACGCGCTCCTCGCGATCGCGGCGGGCCGCGCGCTGGGCGTTTCGCTGGAAAATTGCGCAGCCGGTCTCGCGTCCGCGCCGATCACGAAGGCGCGGCTCCAGATCAAGAACATCGGCGGCGTCCAGTTCATCGACGACAGCTACAACGCGAATCCCGATTCGACCAAAGCCGCCCTTCGCACCCTCGCGGAACTCGAGACCGGCGGCCAGCGCATCGCCGTTCTCGGGCAAATGGCGGAGTTGGGAACCGAATCGGCCCGCGGCCATCGCGAAGTGGGTGAAACGGCGGCATCGTTAGGCATCGATCGGCTCATCACGCTCGGCGAAGGCGGTCGCGAGATCGCGGCGGCAGCGGGCGACGCCGGCCTAACGAACACCAGCCACACCGCCAACGCCGCGGAAGCTGCCGCCCTGCTCGCGACCCACACGCACGCGGGCGACCTCGTTCTCGTCAAGGGCAGCCGCTCCGCGCGGACCGAGTTGGTCCTCGAGGAATTTGCGAAACGTCAGACGGAGGCGCGCGTCGCCTCATGATGTTCTACCTGCATCACCTGACGGAGCAGTTCAAAGGCTTCAACGTTTTCTACTACGTCACCTTCCGTGCCGTCCTCGCCGCGATCACGGCCTTCGCGCTTTCGCTCCTTTTTGGAAACTGGACAATCCGGAAATTGATCTCGCTGAAAGTCGGCCAGCCCATCCGGACCGCAGCGGAAGTACGCCAACTGGCCGAGCTGCACGGCGGCAAACAAGGCACGCCAACAATGGGAGGTGTCCTCGTGATCGGCTCGGTCGTCGTTTCCTCCGTTCTCTGGGCGCGGTCCGATAACCCGTTCGTCTGGCTCGTGCTCTTCTGCATGGTTTACCTCGGCGCACTCGGATTCGTGGATGATTACCTGAAGGTCACGAAGAAAAGATCCGACGGCATCAGCGGCCGTTTGAAGCTCGTTTTTCAGATCATCCTCGCCGGAATCGTGACGGCGTTTTTTCTCCTGAATCCGCTCATCGAAGTGCAGGCGCGTTCGCTTTACCTGCCGTTTTTTAAGTTGCCCGTGATCGTGAACATGGGCGTCTTCACCTTCTTCTTTTTCGCGCTCGTGCTCGTTGGCTCGTCGAACGCGGTCAATCTCACCGACGGCCTCGATGGGCTCGCCATCGGCTGCACGATCACGGTTGCGTTCGCCTATGCGCTCCTTAGTTACGCGGCCGGAAATTTTCGCATCGCGGAATACCTGCAGGTTCCTTTTTATCCCTACTCGGGCGAGCTCGCGGTTTTCTGCGCGGCACTGGTCGGCGCGGGCCTTGGTTTTCTTTGGTTCAACTGCCATCCCGCGAAAGTCTTCATGGGCGACACCGGCTCGCTCGCGATCGGCGGCGCGATCGGCGTGGTCGCGATTTGTTCCAAGCAGGAGCTGCTTCTTACGGTCGTCGGCGGCGTTTTTGTGATCGAAGCGGTGTCCGTGATTCTGCAAGTCGCGAGCTTCAAACTCACCGGCAAACGGCTCTTCGCGATGTCGCCGATTCACCATCATTTCGAGCTGAGCGGGTGGAAAGAAAACACCGTCATCGTGCGGTTTTGGATCCTTTCGATCGTCTTCGCGCTCCTCGGTCTGGCCACCTTAAAACTGCGATGAGCGACCAAAGCGCCACACCAGAAAAGGTTGTCATCCTGAGCGGAGCCGGAGGTGGAGTCGAAGGACCTCGCAAGCGTCGTGAGGTGCGGATTGGCGGAGCGAAGTCGAGCAACGCCTGCGAGGTCCTTCGCCGCGCTTCGCCGGCTCAGGATGACAACAGAGAATGGTTTGCCTAACGAGAGCCGACGATGAAACCGCCTGATTACGAAAACAGAAACGTCGCGGTCCTCGGCGCAGGCCGGAGCGGCAAAGCGTCCGCGCTTTTGCTCGCCGAGGAAGGGGCGCACGTCACCCTCCTCGACAGCGCGCCCGAGGAAAAGCTCGTCGGTCTCGAACCGCTGCGCGCGGCCGGCGTTTACCTGCTTTGCGGCGCGGCTGCGAATGAAGACCCGGCCGTTTACGATCTCGGCATCCTGAGTCCAGGGGTCGATCCGGAGCTGCCGCTGGCGCGAAATTTCCACCGCAAAAACATCCCCGCCATCGGTGAGCTCGAGCTCGGCTACCAGTTCTGTCGCGTCCCGGTCATCGGCATCACCGGCACCAACGGCAAGACGACTACGACCGAGTTGATCTCGCAAATGCTGAACGCCTGCGGCCAGCAAACGGTCGCGTGCGGCAACATCGGCAAACCGCTCGTGGAAGCCGCGCGCGAACGCGACGACCTCGATGTCCTGACCGTCGAAGTGAGTTCATTTCAGCTCGAGACTATTCGCGACTTCCATCCCGAGATCAGCGTCTGGTTGAACTTCGCGCCCGATCATCTTGATCGTTATCCGTCGATCCGTGAATACCGCGAAGCGAAGCTGCGCATCTTCGAAAACCAGACGGCGCAAGACACCGCGGTCGTGAACGTGGCGGAAAATCTCCCATCGATCGCCGCGCGGATCACAACTTTCAGCGCCTGGACAAACGACGGCGACTACTCGTTAGGCGATGGCTGGATTACCTACCAGCAGCAACCGATTCTGAATCTCGCGGAAGCGCAACTGCGCGGTCCGCATAACGCCGAGAATATGATGGCCGCGCTCGCGGTCGGCCGGGCGCGCGGGCTTTCCTTCGAGGAAATGGTGCCGCCGCTTTGCGCGTATCGTGCGCAACTCCACCGGATCGAATTCATCCGCTCGATCGCCGGCGTCGATTACATCAACGACTCAAAAGCGACCAACCTCGACGCGCTCGAGAAGGCGCTCCTGAGCGCCACAAAACCGGTCGTGCTCATCGCCGGCGGGAAAGACAAAGGCTTCGACTTCCAGTCGATCACCACCCTCGTTAGGCAAAGAGTGCGACATGCGATCCTGATCGGTGAGATCGCCGGTCGCATCGCCGAGGACTGGAGAGGCGCGATCGAGTGTGAGCGCGCGGAGTCGTTAAGCGACGCCGTCACCCGCGCCCGGGCCACCGCGCAGAACGGCGAGGTCGTTCTCTTTTCTCCCGGCACCTCCTCTTTCGACATGTTCAAAAGTTACGCCGATCGCGGCGACAAATTCCGCGCGCTCGGCCGCGCGCTGCCCGACACCTCACCATGAAATTACCTGCCATCATCACGCGAAAAAAGAAGCTGAGCGCCGCGACCGCGCGCCGTTCCCGCGCGCTCAGCTTGCCCGACGAAATGGACTACGAAGAGATGTCCGAGCCGAACATGAAGTTGTCGCGCGCGCTCCTCATCGTGCTCGTGCTCCATATCGTGGCGGTCGCCGGCATTGTCGCCTTCAACACGATCAAGACGCGCGAGGACCTGCCGGAAGCGAATCCGGAAGTGCAGGCCAGCGCGGATTCAGCGATTGCGCCAGGCGTCGCGGCGACCGCCGCGCCTAACGAGGTCGCGAAAGCTGCGACCCCGCCGGAAACGAAGGCTGTGGAAGCCTCGGCGAAACCCGCCGCGACCGTCGCGAGCTCGAGCGTGAAGGATTCCGGGAAAACCTACACCGTCGTGAAGGGCGACAACCCGGTCACGATCGCACGCCACCACAAGGTTTCGGAAGCCGACCTGCTCCAGCTCAACCAGATCACCGATCCACGCCGGTTACAGATCAATCAAAAGCTGCGCATCCCCGAGCCGCGCAGCGCAACGAAAGCGAAAGCCGACTAAAGATGGCGAGCGTCCCGGGATTTCCACGCAAGCGTCGCCGCGAGCTCTGGGGAGCACAGGCGGCTCGCCTGTCGTTCGGTGCGGCTCGCGCCGAACATGTGCGCACGACCAGGATCGAACCGCGGGTTGCGCTGCGCGCAAAAATGCATTCGGCGAGCCACCTGTGCTCCCCGAAGAATCCAGTTCATCGCCTAACGAACTCCTGATGCACCGTAAGAGCGCCTTCATTTTATTCATCGCGGTCCTCGGTCTGCTCGCGATCGGGGCGGTTATTATTTACAGCACCGGCGCCTACGCCTACGACAGTCACGGCGACTCGTTATTCTTCATCAAGAAACACGCCTTCTGGCTCGGAGTCGGGCTCGTCTTCTGCATCGCGGCGGCGCTGATCGACTACCACTTCTGGCAGCGCACCTGGATGATTTGGTTCGCGCTCGCGCTCGTTGGACTCGCGATTTGTTTCCTCTTGCCGGCGCGGAACGGCTCGCATCGCTGGATCGTGTATCACGGGTGGAGCGCGCAGCCCTCGGAGTTTGCGAAACTCGCCGCTGTCTTCTTCCTCGCCTACTGGTTTTCGCGCTACGAGAAGGAGAGCAGTCAGATCTGGCGCGGGTTTCTGATCCCGCTTGCCATCGTTGGCTTGCTCAGTTCGCTCATCGTGACGGAGGTCGATCTCGGCACGACGGCGCTGATCGGTGCGACCACTTTTGTCGTGATGTTCATCGCGGGCGCGAACCTCGCGCTTCTTGGCGCGCTGTCGTTAGGCGGGATTGCCGGGATTATCTTCCTCGCGATTCACATCCCGGAGCGGCTCTCGCGGATGCTCGCTTTCCTCCATCCCGAGCTCGCGAAGGATGGCGCCGGTCTCCAGCAATTCCAGGCGCTGATCGCTTTCGGGAGCGGCGGGATTTCCGGATTCGGGCTCGGGAATGGCCGCGAGAAATTGCTCTACCTGCCGTATGCGCACACCGATTTTATCTTCCCAATCGTGGGTGAGGAACTCGGGATGCGTTTTACGCTACTGGTCGTTTTTTTGTTCGTCGTCGTGATCCTTTGCGGACTCGCGATCGCGCTCCATGCAAAGGACCGGTTTGGGTTGCTGCTCGCGAGCGGGATCGTCTCGCTGATCGCGTGGCAGGCGGCGATCAACATCGGCGTCGTCACCTCGCTCCTGCCGAACAAAGGCATGCCGTTGCCGTTCATCAGCTACGGCGGGTCGAATTTGATTGTCGCGCTTTTCGCCATCGGCGTGCTCCTGAATATCTATCGGCAAGGTGTGCTCGAGCCGGTCGCGGCTAAGAAACAAATCCCGATGCGCGTCCACGTGACGCCGCGAATCTGAGATGAAAACGCGCGCCAACCTTGTCATCCTGAGCGGAGCGCAGCGGAGTCGAAGGACTCCGCCTCCGGCTCCGCTCGGGATGACAACGAGGAGGGCGGTCTGGTGAATGTCGTGATCGCATGCGGCGGCACCGGCGGGCACCTCTTTCCCGGGCTCGCGGTCGCGGAAGTGTTGCGCGCGCGCGGACACGAAGTGCTCGTCTTCATTTCGGAAAAAGAAATCGACAGCCTCGCGGTCGCAAACCATCCCGATTTTCGTTTTGAAAAGTTGCCGACCGTGGCGCTGCCTTCGCCGTTTTCACCAGCCATTCTCCGATTCGTTAGGCGGTTCAACGGCAGCCTTTCACTTTGCCGCGCGATTTACCGGACATTCAATCCGCAGATCGTTCTCGGAATGGGCGGCTTCACCTCGACCGCGCCGGTCCTCGCCGGCCGGATGCGCGGGAGCACCACTTTCATCCACGAGTCGAACGCGATCCCGGGCAAAGCCAACCGCCACACGGCGCGTTTCGTCCGCGCCGTCCTGCTTGGTTTCAAGGAATGCGCCGCCTTTTTCCCGCGTGTGAAGACCGAATGGACCGGCACGCCCATCCGCTCCAGCCTCCGCCGGATCGATCGAACGGAAGCGCTCGTTAGGTTAGGTTTGCGGCCAGAAATTCCGACGCTGCTCGTGATGGGCGGGAGCCAGGGCGCGGGCGGGATTAACCAGGCGATGATTAAGGCGCTGCCCGCGCTCCAGAGCACGTCCGTGCAGATCATTCATCTGACCGGCAGCCGCGACGCGCGGTTGCTCGAGGATAATTATCGGCGCGAAAACATCCCGGCGTTCGTGGCGGGGTTTCATCACGCGATGGAAGAAGTTTACAGTGCGGCCGATTTCGCAATCACGCGCTCCGGCGCGGCCAGTCTGGCGGAGTTGGCGGCGTTCGAGCTTCCCGCGATTCTCGTTCCTTATCCCTACGCGGCCGACGACCACCAGACGCGCAACGCCGAGATTTTCATCCAGGCAAAAGCCGCGCTGCTCCTGAAGGAGTCCGAGCTGATCGATGACTCGTTAGGCAAAAAAATCCAGCAACTACTGAGCGAGCCCGAAACCCTCCGCGCGATGGCGGAGGCGGCGGCAAAACTGGCGCCGAAAAACGCGGCCGAGTTGGTCGTGGAAACGATGGAAAGATACAGTCATCACCCACATGACGCCGTCGCTGCCTGACCTCGAACTCCGGCGCTTCCTCACCGAGGAACGGCACGCGATCCATCTCATCGGCGTGGCCGGGAGCGGGATGAGCGGCATCGCCGCGCTCCTGCTCGAACTCGGGCACGACGTGCGCGGATCCGACAAGGTGCGGACTCTGGAAACGGCGCGCCTCGCGCAGCTGGGTTTGCGTGCCTTTTCGCCGCACCGC
This sequence comes from Chthoniobacterales bacterium, assembly GCA_039936335.1. Classification (GTDB taxonomy): domain Bacteria; phylum Verrucomicrobiota; class Verrucomicrobiia; order Chthoniobacterales; family UBA10450; genus Palsa-1392. The sequence goes on along the minus strand of JBDTIQ010000079.1, from coordinate 9,051 downwards.
GCGAGCGACGCGGCCGATGCGGAGATGATCATTTATTCCTCGGCGATCAAGGATGACAACGAGATCCTGGCCGACGCCCGCGCCCGTGGCATTCCGACGATTCGGCGCGCCGAAGCGCTCGCGGCGATCATGCTCGGGAAACGCGGGATCATCATCGCCGGGATGCACGGGAAGACGACGACGTCGGCGATGACCGCACATGTTTTGCGCGGCGGCGGGTTGCACCCGTCGCATTACGTCGGCGCGGAAATCCCGATCCTCGGGAGTAATGCGCATTGGGATTCGTTAGGCGAATACTTCGTCGCGGAAGGTGACGAGAGCGATGGCACGCTGCAGCTCTTCCATCCGGAGCACGCGCTCATCCTGAACATCGAAGAAGAGCATCTCGATTTCTACGCCGACCTCGCGGCGATTGAAGCCGTCTTCCGCAAGTTGCTCGCGCAGACCAGCGGGACGGTTTTTTACTGCGCCGACGATCTGCACGCGACCCGCATCTGCGGCGCGCGGGAGAAGGCGATTTCCTACGGCTTCAGCAAGGAAGCAACTTATCGCGCGACCGGGCTTGAACTGCAGGATTTCGCCGCTGTCTTTTGCGTGCGGCGTGACGGGGAAAAACTGGGCGACGCGACGTTGAACGTGCCGGGTAAACATAACGTCAGCAACGCGCTCGGTGTGATCGCGCTGGCCACGGAACTGGGCGTGCCCTTCGCGAAAATAGCGGACTCGTTAGGCAACTTCCGGCACGCGCGCCGCCGTTTTGAGATCAAATATCAGAGCGAGCGGTTTCTCCTGGTCGACGACTACGCGCATCATCCGACGGAAATCCGCGCGACGCTCGCGACCGCGAAATCTGCCGGTCGCAAACGCGTCCTCACCATCTTCCAGCCGCATCGTTACTCGCGCACGAAAGCGCTCCGGCACGAGTTCGGCGCGGCTTTTGACGACACCGATCACATCGTGGTGACCGATATTTATCCTGCCAGTGAAGCGGCGCTGCCCGGCATCAGCGGCCAGACGATCGTCGATGAGATCACGAGCCACGGGCATCGCAATGTTTCTTATCAGCCGCGGCTCGATCGACTGCACGGCGACCTCGGGCGCATCATCACCGACGGCGATCTCGTCCTGAGCCTTGGTGCGGGGAACATCCACGAGCAACTTGCGAAGCTTGCGGCCGATCTCGTCATTCTCGAAAAGCTGAAGGAGATCGTCGGCGCAGAAGGTGACGCGCGTCTCTCAGAGCCACTGGCCAAACACACCACGCTGCGCGTCGGAGGGCCTGCGCAGTTTTGGGTCGAGCCGCGGACGGAGGCGGCGTTCGCGGAGTTAATCCGATACTGCCGCCACGAAAACTTGCCGCTCTTCGTGATCGGGCGCGGCTCAAATTTGCTCGTGCGCGATGGCGGCATTTCGGGCGTGGTGGTTCATCCGAGCGGCGGCGATTTCGACAAGGTGACGGTCGCCGGTTTGGAAGTGACCGCGGGCGTCGGCGCGAAGCTAAAAGAGATTGCCTACGCCGGGAAAGCAGCGGGCATCGGCGGCTTCGAATGGATGGAAGGCATTCCAGGCGAAGTCGGCGGCGCGCTCCGAATGAATGCCGGCGCGATGGGCGTGCAGACTTTCGATGAGGTAGTGAGAGTGCGGTATCTCGATCCCGCTGGCGTGCCGCAGGTGCGCACGCCGGCGGAGATCGAAGTGCATTACCGGCATGTGCCCGCGCTCGATCGCAACTACGCGGTCTCGGCGGTTTTTCGCGGGATCGAATCATCGCCGGAAGAGATCGTTAGGCGATTGGATGAGTCGAAGGAAAAGCGCCGCACCACGCAGCCGAGCGCGAAGAGCGCGGGTTGTATTTTTAAAAACCCGGCCGCCTGCCCGGCGGGGAAATTAATCGATGAACTCGGACTGAAAAACCTGCGGGTTGGCAACGCGCGCGTCTCGGAAGTGCACGGAAACTTTCTCGTGAATGAAGGAAACGCGACCGCGGCGGAGATGTTGGAATTGATCGAAAAAATCAAAGCGACCGCGCGGGAGCAGCGTGGGATCGAGCTCGAAACCGAAGTGCAAATTGTGGGGGAGGACGCGTGAACTGGAGAAGCAGCAAAAGCACCGGAAGCCCCTTGCACCTTGAAAAGCTCGGCGCACTCGAAGTTTGTCATCCCGAGCCGGCGCAGCGCGGCGAGGGATCTCCCAAGCGTTGCTCGATCTGGTTTGCACAAGTGGCGTCGACAGAACGCTTGGGAGATCCCTCTTCGTCTGCGCGACTCGGGATGACAAGTGCTATGGCGCGAGCGCGCAGGAGGGCATGCAGATGATCGAGCTTGCCGGCAAAGAGATTATGGTCCTGAAAGGCGGCCCCAGCTCCGAGCGCGCGGTGTCTCTCGCAACCGGAGCGGGAATCGCCAGGGCGCTGCGCTCGCTAGGCGCGAACATCACCGAAGTCGATGTGCCCGGTCCCGACTTCGAATTGCCTGACGACACCTGGCTCGCCTTCCTCGCGCTCCACGGCGAGTTCGGCGAGGATGGGCAACTGCAGCAAATTCTCGAGGACCGCGGCATCGCTTACACGGGAGAAGACGTCGAAGGTAGCCGGATCGCGTTCGATAAAATTCCTTCGAAAGAACAGTTCACGAAGCACGGCGTGAACACGCCGCATTGGGAGGTCATCCGAGCGGGCGAGACGCCTACACTGCCGCTCCCGTATGTGATCAAACCGCCGCGGCAAGGCTCGACCGTCGGCATCCAGATCGTTAGGCAGGAATCGGAAATGGCCGCAGCGCTCGCCGCCGCGCGCGAGTTCGACGACGAGCTGTTGATCGAGCAATTCATCCCTGGCCGCGAGCTCACGGTCGGCGTGCTCGGCGATCTTGCGCTGCCGATTCTCGAGATCATCCCGAAGAGCGGTTTCTACGATTTTAACGACAAGTATCCCTTCCTGAATCCGCAGGGCGGCGGCGGCGCGCAGCATGTCTGCCCGGCCGCGATCGAGGCTGCGCTCACGGGAAAAATCCAGAACCTCGTGCTCCAGGCCACGCTCGCGCTCGGCCTGAAAGTTTACTCGCGGGTCGACATTTTGTTGTCGCCCGACAACGTGCCGTTCGTCCTCGAGACAAACACGATTCCCGGCATGACAGAGAGCAGTTTGCTGCCCGACGCCGCGGCGGTCGCCGGCATTACTTATCCGGAACTTTGCGCGCGCATCATCGAGCTCTCACTCGCGGCGCGGCCCCTCAAAAGATGAGCGCGAAGAGATCCAATAGCTCACCGCGGCCGCGCAATCAGCGCCTCTCGACTTCGCGTCAGCGCCGGCAGCAGCATCTGCTTGATGTCCGCGTCCGATCGCGTCGCGCGTCGCATCATCGCAATCGTCGGATCCTGGTTTTCCTCTCGAAAATCGTGCTCATCGTCGGACTTTGTGCCGGCGCCTATTTCGGGACGCGCGTGGCGTTGAACCGCTTTTTCTTCGCGAACCCCGATTATCGGTTGAGCTCCGTCTCGGTCTCGACCGATGGGACATTGACGCGCCAAGCGGTGCTCGAAAAGGCCGGCATTCAGGAGGGCACTAACATTTTCTCGATCAACCTCGCGCAGGTCCACAACCGCCTGCAACAGCTCACGCAGGTGGACGAAGTGCAGGTCGAACGAAAAATGCCTAACGAGATCGATATCCACATCACGGAACGCCGGCCGGTGGCCTGGATCACGAGCGAAAATGAGCTGAAAAATCCGTTCCGAAACGGCACGGATTTTCTGGTCGACGCGCGCGGCGTGATCTTGAAAGAGAAGAATCTGGTGACCGATTATCTTTCGCTGCCGGTGATCACGAACTGCTCGAGCGAAGCGCTCGTGCCCGGAAAGCAGGTCGATTCCTTCGAGGCGAAAACCGCGCTCGCGCTCCTCCGCCTAACGACGACCAGTTTCATGCAGACGCGTTTCCAGATTCAAATGATCGATGTTTCCAAAGGCTATTGCCTGCTCGTGACCGATAAGAACCAGACGCAGGTTATGTTTGGGTTCGACGACCTTGAGAAACAGATGGAAAAGCTCGAACAACTGCTGGTTTATTCCGATGATTCGCATCGGCAAATCAGCACCGCGAATCTGCTCGTGGCCCGCAACATTCCGGTGACGTTTGCGCAGCCGGTCTCGGAAATTATTTCACAGCTCGAGGAGAACGGCGAGGTGCCGGAAGCGGCGCCCGCCGAGAAGAAACTCACGCCCGAACCGAAACGCGAAACGGCCGCCGGGAAGCCGCACAAGAGCGCGCCGAAAATCTGGCACGAACCGGAAGTGCGCGCGGCGAAACCGGTTCAGCATACGATCCGGCGCGCGACGCTCGTGAGCCCGGGCGTGAAGCAATATCGCAGTCGCCCCACCGCGCCGTTACCGGCCTCGAGTCCGGCGCGGAAAGGCGTTCCAATTCAACACTTCAAGATGGAAAACGACGGTCACAATGGCTAGCAGCAACTTAATGGTCGGTCTCGAAATCGGGACCTCGAAAATCTGTGTCGTGGTCGGCGAAAGCCGGCCCGACGGAACGATCAAAATCCTCGGGGTCGGTCAGGCGCCTTCGCGCGGCGTGCGCAAAGGCGAGATCGTCGATTTCGAGACGGCGATGAAGTGCGTCCACGAAGCGGTCGTCGATGCCGAAGAGAAAAGCGACATCATGATTCGCAGCGTTTACATCGGCATCACCGGCGCGCACATCGCGAGCTTTAACAATCGCGGCTGCGTCACGCTGCCGGACGATCGCGACGAGATCGACGAGCAGGATATCGACGACGTGAAGATCAACGCGCGCGAAGTCAGCATCCCGGCGCAGAACGCGTTCCTGCACACGATCATCCAGCATTACCACGTCGATGGGCAAAACGGCGTGCTCAATCCGTCAGGCATGCTCGGACAGAAACTCGAGGCGGATTTCCACATCATCCACGGCGTGCGGACGCGGATTCAGAACACGATTCGCTGCGTGCGCGAGCTGCCGCTCGATGTCGAGGACGTGGTCTTCACCGCGTTCGCGTCCGCACAGGTCGTGCTCACGCCGCACCAGAAGAGTCTCGGCGCACTCGTCATCGATATCGGCGGCGGGACGACAGACTACGTGCTTTACGTCGACGGCGCGGTGAAACAAAGCGGCGTGCTCGCAGTCGGCGGCGATCACATCACGAACGACATCTCGATGGGTCTGCGGATCCCGATGACGCGGGCGGAGAAGCTCAAGATCGAAGAGGGCAGTACGATCCTCGGCAACTGTCTCCCGGGCGAAACCGTTTTGCTGAAAGACGATTCCGGTTTTGCCGGGAAAGAAGTCGAGCGCGAAACGCTGAACACGATCATCCACATGCGGCTGCGGGAGACGTTCGAGCTGCTCAAGCGCAAGCTCGAGGACGAGCCGTTTCTCGATTATCTCGGCGAGGGAATTTTCATCACCGGCGGCTGCAGCCAGATCAACGGAATCGACAATCTTGCCGAGGACGTTTTCGGCATTCCCGCACGCGTCACGCATGCACGGACGATGTCTGGCCTAACGAGTGCTTTTGAGAACCCGCAGTTCGCCTCCGCGATCGGCCTGATCAAATACGCGCAGGCTGTGCAGGGCGAGCGGCCGCCGGTCGGTGGGCTGCGCGGGATGTTCGGGAAGTTATTGCAACGGATGCGATGAACCGCCGAAGAACACTCAACGCACAAGTTTGTCATCCTGAGGTCGCCGCGGCGACCGAAGGACCTCACAAGCATCCTCTCGTCGTCATTTTTGCAGGTCGCGCCAAACAACGCTTGCGAGGTCCTTCGACTTCGCTTCGCTGCGCTCATGATGACAAATTCCGTTTCCACTCCTCTTTTCTCTACCTAACGAAATGATCCAACTCAGCCGCAACTACACCCTGCCGGAAAAGAACGAAGACGATCTCGCGATCAAGATCATCGGCGTGGGAGGCGCCGGCTCGAATGCGCTCGACCGCATCGTGCTCGACGGCCTCGAACGCGTCGACCTGATCGCCGCGAACACCGACGTGCAATCGCTCGCCAGCTCCGTCGCGACACACAAAGTGCAGCTCGGCCGCGAGGTCACGCGCGGTCTCGGCGCGGGTGGCGATCCAGAGCTTGGCTTCAACGCTGCGAATGAATCGGCCGAGGAAATTCGCGAGGCGCTGCAAGGCGCACGGATGGTTTTCGTTTGCGCAGGACTCGGGGGCGGGACCGGTTCGGGCGGCGCGCCCTGCGTCGTGCAGATGGCGCGCGAGAGTGGGGCGCTCGTGGTGGCTTTCGCGACGTTGCCGTTCGCCTTCGAAGGTAAACGCCGCGGCGCGCAGGCTAATGAGTCGCTCCGCCAGCTCCAGCAACTGGCCGACGCGGTCGTTTGTTTCGAGAACGACCGAATGGGCGACATGGTTTTGCCGAAGGCGGGAATCCATCAAGCTTTCGCGGTCGCCGATCAGACGATCAGCCAAAGCGTCCGCGCAATCGTCAATGTCGTGAGGCGGCCCGGCTTGATCCGGATCGGCTTCGACGAATTGCTCTCCGCGTTGCGCAGCCAGGACAGCCGTTGCCTCTTCGGTTTCGGTGAATCGGACAGCGATAACCGCGCGCACGAAGCGCTCGCGCTCGCCTTGAAAAATCCGCTGATGGATCGGGGCAAAATGCTGACCGACGCCCGGCATCTACTCGTACAGATCTCCGGCGGACCCGGCATGACACTGACCGAAGTGGAGATCGTGATGCAGGAGCTGAATCGACATGTGGAGGATCACACGCAGATTCTTTTCGGGACGTCGGTCGATGGGAAAATGGGGAACCGGATGAGCGTGACGTTGATCAGCTCGATTGGCTCGGCGGTGGAAGCGGCGTCTCCGCCGCCACCGATTTGGGAACCGAAGCCGACGCCGGTGCCAGCGTCTGCGCCCGCACCAGTTGTTGCGTCTGCACCGCCACCGCCACCGGAGGTAATTGAGTCACCGGCGGAGATCCCGCCCGCGACCGAATTCGCCACATCGGTGATTGAAGTGCGCGCCGAGCCGGAACCGCTTCCCGCACAGATTGAAGCGGAGTTGCCGCCGGAACCAGCCGTCGCACCGGAGCCGGTCGTGGCGAGCGCTCTGCCGCCGCCAGTTCGGAAAGAAAAGAAGGTGCCAGCGGCGAAAGAACCAGCCGAATCACCTGCGCCAGCGGCTTCCCCAGCGACGGCGCCGCGGAAGGAAAAATCCGCGCAGGCGCGTCAGGAAGTGATGCAATTCGAATCCGTCACCCGCGGTCGTTTCGAAAAAAGTGAACCGACAATTGTGGAAGGTCAGGACCTCGACGTCCCCACTTTCCTGCGCAAGAACGTGCGGGTGAAGTGATCATCCCGTGCGATCGAGCCGTTAGGGCACGTCAACGCCTGAACGAGCCAGCGCGCACCGCCTTTCTGTCATCCTGAGCCGGGCGCGGCGCAGCGAAGGACCTCACAAGCGTTCGCTCGGCATCCTATCCGGCTCGATCGGCCCGCGGGGAGCATCGGCCATGATCCGTGCCGCTGCGAGATGCGCGCCGCTTGGCTGAGCCAACGTCGCGTCAACTCAAGCGCCGCGGCGTCCAGAGAGTCTGCGCCCGTGATTCAAGGGTCTGCACGGCTGTTATTATCGTGTCAGGCAGCTCGCGCGGAAATTTTTTGAAGTAGTTCCGCGACAACCTGGTCACGCGGTTTGGCGCCGAGGTTGCCTTTGCCGTGTTCGCGAACGCTGACGGCGTTGGCTTCCAGGTCGCGGTGCCCGATCACGAGCATGGTGTGGACTTTCATTTGCTCGGCGCTCGCGATCTTGGCTTTGATGTGGTCGCTCGATGCGTCGAGCTCGGCGCGGACTTCGTGGGCGCGCAGCTCTTGCTGAATATTGCGAGCGTAATCGACGAGCGCCGGTTCGTCGCCGATCGGGAGGATGCGGACCTGCTCGGGCGCGAGCCAAAGCGGGAAGTTGCCGGCGTAGTGTTCGATGAGGAAACCGATGAAACGCTCGTGCGTGCCGAGCGGGGCGCGGTGGATGCAGAGCGGCGTTTTCTCGGTGTTGTCCTTGTCCTTGTAGACGAGGCCGAAGCGTTCCGGGACGGCGAAGTCGACCTGGTTGGTGGCGATAGAGAATTCGCGGCCGATCGCGCTCCAGACCTGGACGTCGATCTTCGGACCGTAGAAGGCGGCCTCGTTAGGCACTTCGATGTAGTTGATGCCGCTGTTTTGAAGAACGCCGCGCACCATCGCCTCGGTCTTGAGCCAGAGCGGAGAGTTATCGACAAACTTCTGGCCGAGCTTGGCCGGGTCATGCGCAGAGAAGCGCATGACATACTTCTCGATACCGAAGAGTTTAAAATACTTGAGATACAGTTGATTGACTGCGTTGAACTCACTCTCAAACTGCTCCTCGGTGCAGTAGATATGGGCGTCATTCATCTGGAGTGAACGGACGCGCATGAGGCCGAAGAGTTCGCCGCTTTGTTCGTAGCGGTAGTTCGTTCCGTATTCGGCGAAGCGAAGTGGTAAGTCTCGATAACTGTGTGGCACTGCGGCGTAGAGCTTGTGGTGGTGGGGGCAATTCATCGCCTTGAGGTAGTAGCGATCTCCCAAGGTGCCAAGAAGCCCATCGATGCTTTCAAGCTGCGCCCTGTCTGCGTCTTCAACGCCGTTAATCAATCCTAATTCTTCGATCAGCTCTGACCGCCGTGTAAGGCTGAGATCCGGCGCAGATATCTCGTTGAAGAAGCGGTCCCAAACCCGCTCACTGGCCTCGCCGAAAGCGGTCGTTAACCTCGCACGCGCCAAGGTGAGATTCTCGAACTTCTTTCGTTCGTTGTCCTCTAGGAGAGTCATCGGCGGGAACATCGACTCTTCATACATGGGAATGTGGCCGCTCGTTAGGTAAAGTTGCTCGCGCGCGATGTGGGGAGTTCGCACTCTTTGGTAGCCGGCGGCGAACTCGGTTTCTTTCGCGAGCTTTTCCAACTCTTCGATGATGGCGGCGCCGCGCGGGAGCCAGAGGGGCAGCCCCGGTCCTACATCGTCGTCGAAGGCGAAAAGCTGAAGCT
>JBDTIQ010000078.1:0-12329 GCA_039936335.1 Chthoniobacterales bacterium | reverse complement strand
CCCGCTGAAAGCCCGCGTCCTTCAGCATTTTCACCATCAGTTCCGCGCCCGCGGGATAATTCAGATTTTCCGCCGCGATCGAGGGCAGCGCGATCCAATCCTGCAAGCGTTTCAGCGCCGCATCATGCTGCTTCAGGACCTCGCTCTTGATCGCCTCCATGTCGGGCGCGGCGAGAGAAACGGTGGCGCTCACACCGAGCGCGAGAGTTGTGCAAAACGTAATTGCGGGTGTCTTCCAGCTCATGCGCCAGTCATGAACTTTCGCAGCGAGACTGGCAATGCTGAAGTGCGGCGCACCGCTGCGTTGCTGAACGTAACAGAAATGATTACAGTTCCGCGTTGTGGTTAATCAGCAGTTCACCTTCGCCGTCCACATCCTGACCGCGCTCGCTTTCGCGAACGCAACGATGGATTCACAAAAGCTCGCGGCGAGCGTGAACACCAACCCGGTCGTCATCCGCCGTCTGCTTCTCGCGCTGCGCCGCGCCGGCCTCGTTGCGACGCAAACCGGCAAACATGGCGGCACCAAACTGTGCAAGAAGCCGGCCGAGATCTCGTTGCTCGACATCTACGATGCGATCCAACCGCGCCCGGTCATCGCGATTAACGAACGCAAGCCGCTCGCGAAATGCCCAGTAAGCTGCACGATGCGCGAGATCATGAGCCAGGTCTCCGCGGGCGCGGAGAAAGCGGTTCGCGAGCATCTGCGGGCGATCACATTGCAGAAGTTGCTGCGCAAAGTTCAGCGGGCGCGATGAGCCGAGGGGCGGCTTGCAAGCTTGCGCCGCTGCATGTTCCCGACAGGCTGGCTCATGTCGCCAAGGACGAAATCTTCGACACGTCCGCGCGGAGACGCTTGATCGCCTCGTGGGCGCGCGCGGTGATGCGTTTCTGGCTGTCGACCAGCGTGCCATCCACGTCGGCCAGAACCAACTTAATCTCCGGTTTTGGACGTCGTCCTTTCCTGATCGGGGTTGCGCAACTTCTCGTTAGTCTGCCGCACTTTCCTGGCCTTTAACCGAAACGACCGGCGGTTTCTCGACATGGCCGCCAAAGCCTTTGCGCATCGCGCTCAGGACCTTCTCCGCATACGTGTGAATCTGCCGGGAACGGAAGCGGGTGTAGAGCGCGGCGGTCAGCACTTCCGCCGGCACGCCTTGGGCGAGTGCGGCCTGGATCGTCCAACGGCCTTCGCCGGAATCCGCGACATTCCCAGTGAAGCTGCTCAGCTCGACGTCTTCGTTGAAAGCGCGAGAAGAGAGATCGAGCAGCCATGAAGTGATCACACTGCCGCGCCGCCAGACCTCAGCGACTCCGCGCAGGTCGATGTCGTAGCGGATGCTCTCGGGCAGATCCTTGGAGGTGGCGTTCTTAATAATGTCGAAGCCCTCTGCGTAGGCCTGCATGAGGCCGTATTCGATGCCGTTGTGGACCATCTTGACGTAATGCCCGGAGCCGCTTCGACCGCAGAGCAGGTAGCCTTCCGCCGCCGTCGTATTGGCGGTCACATCGGAAGTCGGCGGGATGCCGCTGGGCCCCGGCGCGAGGGTTTTGAAAATCGGCTCGAGCCTTTTGAAGGCCTCTTCCGGGCCGCCGATCATGAGGCAATAACCGCGCTCCAAACCCCAGACGCCGCCACTCGTGCCGACGTCCATGTAATGAATCCCTTTCTCGGCGAGCGCTTTCGCGCGGCGGACGTCGTCGTGGAAATTGGAGTTGCCGCCGTCGATCAGGACGTCGTTAGGCGCGAGCAGCGCGCTCAGCTTTTGCACGGTCTGCTCGGTCGGATCGCCGGACGGCACCATCAGCCAGATCGCGCGGGGCTGGGCGAGTTTCTGCACCAGCTCTTCGAGCGAGTTCGCGCCGCTGCCGCCCTCGGCGACCAAGCTGCTGACATTCTCCGCGCTAAAGTCGAAGCCGACGCACCGATGTCCCGCACGCATCAAGCGCCGCGCCATGTTTCCGCCCATCCGGCCGAGGCCGACCATTCCGATTTGTAGTGTTTCCATAAGTTTCTGCAGATCAGTCTTTGCCCGTCGCCCTGCAAAAACAAGGTTTCCCTCAAGTGGATGACAGTCGCCCCTTTTGCGGCGAGGAAATACAATGGACGAAACAAAAACGCCGACCCGCGACCAGATCGCCGAGGCCGACAAATGGGATCTCTCGCTGCTCTTCGCGAATACCGACAAGTGGAGTGAAGACTTCGCCTGGATTCAGACCGATTTTCCGCGCCTGACGACTTGGAAAGGCCGGCTCGGTGAATCCGCCGCGACGCTCGCCGAGATGCTGGAATTCGAGAAATCGCTCGACCTGAAAATCGAACGCGTCGCGCATTTCGCGTCGCTCCAACTCGCGGAGGACAGCGCGAATTCGGAATACCTCGCGCGGATCGGTCAGCTGCAAAATCTGCTCACCACAATCGGCGAAGCGACCGCCTTCATGGGTCCCGAAATCCAGGCGATCGATGACGAAACGTTCGCGAGGTTCCTCGACGATCCGGCGTTGAAAGAATGGCGCGCAAGCCTGCACAAAATCCGGCGGATGAAGCCGCACGTGCTCTCGGAAAAAGAAGAACGTCTCCTCGCGCTCGGCAGCTCGGCGCTCGATGGCTACGACGACGCTTTCTCGCAGCTCACGAACGTGGACATGAAATTCGGCGTCCTGACCGACGAGCACGGCGACGAGCGGCCGCTCACGCAGAGCTCGTTCAGCTCCTTTCTCGTGAAGCGCGATCACGAGCTGCGGAAGCGCGCGTTTCACCAGTTTTACGAGGAGTTTCAGGATCACCAGTTCACCCTCGCGGCGGCGCTTTCCTATTCGGTGAAAGCGGACGTCTTTCGGGCGCGTGCGCGAAATTATCCGTCGGCGCGCGAGGCTTCGCTTTTCCGCGACGACATCCCGGTCGCGGTTTACGACAACCTGATCGGCTCCGTCCGGCAAGATCTGGAGCCGCTTTTTCGCTATTACGAGCTGCGCAAACGCGTCCTCGGCCTGAGCGAGCTGCATCACTACGACACCTACGTGCCGCTCGTGGCCGAGATCGAGACGGACATTTCCTTCGACGCCGCGATCGACAAAGTCCTCGCCTCGCTCGCACCGCTCGGCAGCAAATATGTGGGCTCGTTAGGCGAAGGTTTACGCGGGCGCTGGTGTGATCGCTACGAATCGAAAGGCAAACGGAGCGGCGCCTTTTCCAGCGGCAGCTTCGGCGCGCCGCCTTACATCCTGATGAACTACAAGTCCGACGTGTTCTCCGATGTTTACACGCTCGCGCACGAGGCCGGGCACTCCATGCACACCTGGTTTGCGCAACGCTCGCAACTTTATCAGGACTCGGATTACCCGATTTTTCTCGCCGAAGTCGCGTCGACTTTTAACGAGGAGCTGCTCACGCATCACCTGCTCGAACAGACCGACGATCCGAAGATGCGCGCTTACATCATCAACCGTCAGATCGATGACATTCGCGGCACGCTTTATCGGCAGACGATGTTTGCCGAGTTCGAGAAGATCATCCACGCAATCGAAGAAAGCGGCGAAGCGCTCACGCTCGACGTCTTCAAAAGTGAGTATCGCAAGTTGCTCGAAACCTATTTCGGCGATGCCGTCGTGCTCGATCCGCAGCTCGATCTTGAGTGCTTGCGCATCCCGCATTTCTACAGCGCGTTCTATGTTTACAAATACGCGACCGGCGTGTCGGCCGCGATTGCGCTGGCCGAGCGCGTCCTCGGTGGCGCGTCTGGTGCGGTCGAGGCGTATCTCGGTTTCCTAAAATCCGGCGGATCAAAATTTCCGCTGGAAACTCTGCGGACAGCCGGTGTCGACATGGCCACGGCCGCGCCCGTCGCAAGCACGCTCGCGCTCTTCGATCGCCGCGTCGCTGAACTCGAGACGTTGCTGTAGAAGCGCGTTTTTCAACCGCCGAGGACGCGGAGCGCGCAGAGATTGGATAGGCTGAACTCGGTTCTTTTCCTCTGCGGTTTCCGCGTCCTTTGCAGTAAAACATCCCCGGAACACGTCTCGCCATCGAACTGCGCGACCGCAACCGCACAATCCCGCACGCCTTGGCGCGTCCTTTGCTTTAGCAGAGCAGATGAAGTTTGAGTGGCATTTACGCTCGGCCTGTGGCTACGCCGAGCTCGGGATGGCGCGTGAATCGCTCGCGGAACTCAAGGCGCTTCCCGCCGACGAACAAGACCGCCCGGAGGTTTTGCTCCTCCGCTTACATCACTCGATGCAGCGCAATTCCTGGAAACGCGCGCTCGCCCTCAGTCGCAGACTCTGCCGCGTCGCGCCCGATTGCGGCGCCGGATATTTGCATGCCGGATTTTGTTTAAACCAACTCGGGAAAACCGCGGAGGCGCGCAACATGTTGCTGAAAGGCCCGTCGGCGCTGCGGCGCGAGCCGATCTTTTATTACAACATGGGTTGCTACGAGGCGCTCCTCGGGAATGCGCACGACGCGCAGAAGCATCTGCAGATCAGCTTCCAGATGGACGCGAACTTTCGCACCATCGCAAAAACCGATCCGGATTTGAAGACATTGCAGGCATTGTTGTAAGCGGACGCGCACTCCACTGCCGTCATTCCGGCGGAGCAGAGCGCCGCTGGCAACGAGTGTTGCGCAAGTCGCGCAGGCCGTGCGCAGCCTTTTGGTGCCGGGGAGCACAGGCCGCTGGCCTGTTGTTCGGCGCGGCTCGCGCCGAACACTCGCGGCGCCTGCAGCGACGGCCCCAGCACGCTCCACCAGTTGCTCTTCGAGCAAAAATGCAGCCGGCGAGCCGCCGGCTGCGACAGGCCAGCGGCCTGTGCTCCCGGCGCTCTGCCGACGACGACTTACCTAAAAGAAGCGCGCAACTCGTCATCCCAAACGGCGTGGCGCGGCGGATCGGCATGACAACGTGCGGCCGAGCGCCGTGCCGCCCGCGTGCGAATCCCTCGAGACGAAGCCCTTCCCTCGACGCCGTGCGGGGCCTCTGCGAACGTCTGCCGATGGAACGCGAAGTGGAACTGCGAATCGAGGACATCGCGTTTGGCGGCAAAGGAGTCGGGCGCGCCGATGGGAAAGCGGTCTTCGTGCCGTTCACGATCGAGAGCGAACTCGTCGCGGCGCGGATCACGCGCGAGAAGAAATCTTTCGCCGAAGCGGAAGTCGTTAGGTTCGAGGAAACTTCGCCGGAACGCGTCGAGCCGAAATGCCCCTACTTTGGACGCTGCGGCGGCTGCGCGTATCAACACATGAGCTACGCGCATCAGCTCCATTGGAAAGAGCGACAGGTTGCGCAGGCCTTGCAGCGCATCGGCAAATTCCGCGAGCCGCCGCTGCAACCGATTGTCCCATCGCCGCTCGATTATGCGTATCGCAATCGCATCACGGTCCATGTTGAGGATGGCGTGGTTGGGTTTTTCCGGCGCGATGCGCATCGCCTCATCGACATCGAGGAGTGCCCGATTTCCGCGCCAGAAGTGAACGCGGAGCTGACCGCACTGCGTGAACGCCGGCCGCGCGATGGGCATTACGCCTTGCGTGCACACGGTGGTCCGCGCGTTTTCTCGCAAACGAACGACGCGGTCGCGGCGAAACTTGCGGAGGCGATCGCCGCGCTCATCCCACCGGAGCAAGCGCTCCTGATCGACGCCTACTGCGGCGCCGGTTTTTTCGCGAAGCGGTTGCGCGAAAAGTTCGCGCGCACGGTCGGGCTCGACTGGGATATTCACGCGATCGCCGCCGCCGAGATCGAGGCCGCGCCTAACGAGACCTATTTCGCGGGTGACCTCGCGCAGCGGCTCGAGTTCGAGCTGAGCCGCGCCGATCTCAGCCTAACGACGGTAATCGTCGATCCACCTGCGACTGGATTGAATCCGGACGTGCGCGAAATTCTGCGGGCCTATCCGGCGGCGACGTTGCTTTACGTCTCGTGCAATCCGCCGACGCTGGCGCGCGATCTGGCGGAGATCGGGAGCGCCTTCGCGCTCCGGAGCGTGACGCCGTTCGACATGTTCCCGCAGACCGCCGAGATCGAGGCGCTCGCGCATTTGACGCCCGGTCGTTAGGCGCGGCGATCAGGTCGGAGGCCGGGGAGCACAGGCCGCTGGCCTGTCGCAGCCGGCGGCTCGCCGGCTGCATTTTTGCTCGAAGAGCAACTGATGGAGAGTCGCGAGGCTTTTGCTTGAGGCGCCGCGAGTGTTCGGCGCGAGCCGCACCGAACAACAGGCCAGCGGCCTGTGCTCCCCGGAAGCAAAAGGTCACGCGCGGCCTTTGCTTGCGCGCTCTATTCTGTCCACCGCCTGCGCGAAAAGACCCCGGCGTTCCTCGTGCTCCGCCTCCGTCAGGATTGGCCAAAGCTGCAAATCAACGGGCGGCTCCGGCAAATCCACCCACGAACGACACCCGCCATAGCGCGGCAAATCCTCGAAACGCCACGCCGGTTCCAGCCGAAACACGCGCACGAACGCCACCTGCACACCCGGCGCGTCATCGTAATCGAACCGCTCTTGCACCACGCTCTCCTGCAAAATGTGCAGCGGCTCCAGAGCGCGCACTTTTTCCCGGTCGTCGAGCGTCCGCGTCTCCTCCATCTTCACGCAGAACCGGATCTCGATCTCGTCGGGCAACTGCTCCGGTAAAACCGCGTTCGTTTGGCGTGTCCGCGCGAGTTGTTCGTGGAAAAAAGTCGGGAAGAGAAAGAACTCTCCATGCCGGAAGGAAAAACCGCCGCGCCCTTCCGCGATCCCACCTTTGCGGATGATGACGCTCTGGCGGCCGTCGCCGAGCGCCGCGCAGACCAGCGCCCATTCCTTGAAACCGACCCTTTCCATTTCCCGACGCGCAAACTAGCCTCCTGCCCATGCCCTTCAAGATCGACCTGCACACGCACTCGTTCTTTTCCGGCGACGGCGTTTCGAGCCCGGAGGAAAACATCGCGTCCGCGCGTGCCAAGGGCCTCGACGGTTTCGCGCTGACCGATCACAACACGAACGAAGGCGTCGAGTATCTGCGCGGCAAGGGTTTGATCCGCGAAGATGGACAGCCGGTCGATGGGTTCCTCATTATTCCCGGGGTCGAAGTCACGACCGCGGAAGGCCATTTGCTCTCGATCGGCGCTTCGCTGCCTTATCTGAAAGGCCAGCCGGCGCGCGAAGTTTGTGATCTGATTCACGAGCGCGGCGGGCTCGCCATTCCGCCGCATCCTTACGATCTGTTCCGGGCTGGGATTCGGTTCTCCACCTTGGAAAACCTGCCGATCGATGCACTCGAGGTCTTCAACGCAGCGACCACTTTGCGACGCTACAACCGGTACGCTTTCAAGTATGCGCAGCTGCGCGGTTTACCGATGACCGCGGGCAGCGATTCGCATCATCACTCCGCGATCGGGACCGCCTACACGATCCTGAGCACGGATGACTTCTCGTTAGGCGGAATCCTCGCGCAGATCCTGAAGAGCAACGAGCTGAATCAGCAATACCTCACGCCAAAGGACAGTGTGCGGAAAACCTGGAACAACTGGATGCGCCTGAAACGCCGGCGCCCGCAATTTCCCACGCCGGGCGAGCCATTGGCAGGCAAAGACGCGTAGCCTGGAAGTTAGTCATTTTGACTGACGCGGGGGGCAGCCTTCCAGCCTGCCCGTTCCTGAGCCGGCGGGCTGGAAGGCCGCCGGCCGAGTCAGGCGAGACGCCTAACTTCCGCTGCGCTCGCTCAGGATGACAACTTCTTGCGCTGCTTTCTGCCTAACGAGGAACCAGCTTGCTCAGCCCCTCCGGCGACGTCACCGGCGCCTTGCAGGTGAAATTCTCGCAAACATACGCAGCTGCTTTTCCATCGACCGGTTTCATCTCACGAATCTCATCGAGCTTTTCTCCGAGGTACTTCTGGCCCTCCGCGCCGTCGGCCAGAAGCACGATCGTGTCCGGCAGATAGTGCCGTCGCATTTCCGCGAGAAGCGCGCGCGTGTCGGCGCCGCCGCTTTTCCCCGCGACGATGATCTGCCGCGGCTTCGTTAGGCTAAAATCGAGCGCGACGAGCAGTTGCGGCAACGCGGTCGGGTAGTTCTGCAAGGCCGTGCCGAAAGCGGCGATCGTTTTCTCGCCGCGCTCGCGCATTTCCTTCGCGTCGCGGATCTGCGCGAGCCGGAAAAGATTGAGAGCTGCGACCGAGCTCGGCGCGGGTTCGGCATTATCGTTGTCCTCTTTCATCCGCAGCAAAATGCTCGCGTCCTTCCCCGTGCTCGTGAAGTAGCCGCCGCTCTTGTCGTCCCAGAAAAGGCGGTCCTGCGTCGCCTGTAACTGCTCGGCCAGCTGAAGCCATTGCACGTCGAACGACGCCTCGTAGAGATCGAGCAAGCCCTGGATGTAAAACGCATAGTCATCCGCGAACCCGGGAATATCCGCCGGGCCGCCGCGGTAGCTGCGCAGGAGCGTGTGATCGGATTCGCGATAAAGCTTTTGCCGGACGAACTCGGCCGCCTTCGTCGCAGCGGCGAGATAGCTGTCATCGCCGAAAACCTGCGCGGCGCGCGCGTACCCGGAAATCATGAGGCCGTTCCAGGCCGGGATGATCTTGTCGTCGAGATGCGGACGCGGCCGCTTCTCGCGGACCGCCAGCAGCTGCGCCGCGCTCTTGCCTAACGAATCGGCGGCCTCCGCATCGCTCAGCGCGAAATGCTTCGCAGTTTCCGCGAGCGTGTGTTTCTCGAAGAGCACGTTTTTGTTCCGCAGTTCGCCATGCGGATCGCTCCCTTCCGGCGTGTTGCCGTGCGCCTCGACCCCGTAGCGAAAATCGAAAACGGCAGCCGCGGATGTCCCGAGCGTTTCGTCGATCTCGTCTTTCGTCCAGACGTAGAAAGCTCCCTCCACTTTCTCGGTCGACTTTTCGCCAGGTAAACTATCGGCGTCTTCCGCGGAGTAGAATCCGCCCTCCGGCGAGGTCATGTCGCGGCGCACGTAATCGAGCGTGTCGCGCGCGACTTTCTCAAAGGCCGCGTCGCGCGTGATCTGAAACGCGGTCACGTAAGCGCTCGCGAGCTGCGCCTGGTCGTAGAGCATTTTCTCGAAGTGCGGCACGCGCCAGAGCGCATCGACCGAGTACCGATGAAAGCCACCGCCGAGCTGATCGTGCATGCCGCCCGCGGCCATTTTGCGAAGGGTGAACAGGTTCATCATGAGCGCCTGTTTGCCGGCGTCGGAGTTCGCGCCGTCGCGGCGATACATGTGAAAGAGGAAATTCAGCGTGACCGGACGCGGAAATTTCGGTGCGCTGCCAAAGCCGCCTTCGACTTTGTCGAACTGATGATAAAGCTGCCCGGCCGCAGTCGTGAGCACCTTCTCGTTAGGCTGGGTCGCGTCGTCCGGCGCGGCGGCGTTCGCCTTCGCGAGCGCGGCTACGATCTGGTTGCCGCTCGCCACGATCTTGTCGTGATCTTTTTCCCACGCCTCCGCGATGCGCTTGAGCACTTTCGTAAAACCGGGCTGGCCGTAGCGATCCTCCGGCGGGAAATAAGTGCCTCCGACAAACGGCTTCAGCTCGGGCGTGAGCCAGACGCTCATCGGCCAGCCGCCGCCGCCGGTCGTCGCCTGCACGAAGGCCATGTAAACGCGGTCAACGTCGGGGCGTTCTTCGCGATCGACCTTGATGTTTACGAAATACTTGTTCATGACGGCGGCGACGTCCGGTTTCTCAAACTCCTCGCGCTCCATCACGTGACACCAGTGGCAGGTGGAATAACCGATCGAGAGGAAGATCGGTTTGTTCTCTTTCCGCGCTTTCGCGAAGGCTTCCTCGCCCCATGGATACCAGTCGACTGGATTGTGCGCGTGCTGAAGGAGGTAAGGCGACTTTTCGTGGATCAGCCGGTTCGTGTACCCGGGGTGCGCGGGCTGGATTTCAGCGGCTGGAGTGGGTGTTGGAGTCACGGGGCAAGTTAACGGCGAAACGCGTGCGGCGCGAAATCGTGCACCTGCGATCCGTCAGACCAGCCTGTCATCCCGAGCGGAGCGCAGCGGAGTCGAGGGATCTCGCAAGGGTTGCTCGACCTGACTGGGCCTAACGATTTCGAAGAACGCTTGTGAGGTCCCTCGCCGTGCTCCGCCGGCTCGGGATGACAAGGCGCTGAAGAGGCCTCCAAAGAATTCCTCCTCCTGCGCAAGGAGCGGCACGCTGTGCGTCCGCTTGTGCTCGATGCGGCCGTCGGACAAGATTCGCCGGTGCAACCCGACGAATGGCAGGCGGTGCGGTTCACGCTCGCGGCTTGCGCGGGCAGCACGCTCGTCATTTTGCCTTTCGGGCTCGCCATCGCGTGGCTCCTCGCGCGACCGCGCTGGTTTGGGAAGTCGGTTGTCGAAACCGTCGTGACGCTCCCGCTCGTGATGCCGCCGGTCGCGACCGGTTTGATTTTGCTCAAGCTCCTCGGGCGTCGCGGCTCGTTAGGCGGATGGCTTCATCGCGCGTTCGATCTCGACATTGTCTTCACCTGGCGTGCGGTCGTGATCGCCGCCGCCGTGATGTCGTTCCCGCTCCTCGTCCGCTCGGCGCGGGTTGGTTTTCAGGAAGTGAATCGCCGCTACGAACAGATGGCGCGCAGCCTCGGCGCGGGCGAATGGCGCGTCTTCTGGACGATCTCGCTCCCGCTCGCGGCCCGCGCGATTTGCGGCGGCGTTTTACTCGCTTTCGCGCGCGCGGTCGGGGAATTCGGCGCGACGATTTTGCTCGCGGGAAATATTCCCGGCGAAACCCAGACGCTTTCGCTTCGCATCTACGAGGCGGTGCAGCTCGGGCACGATGCGACGGCTTATCGCTTGTTGCTCGTGTGTGTCGTAATCGCGTTCGTCGCGGTTTTCAGCGCGGAATGGCTGCTGCGCAAACGGGAGGCGCGATAAACTTATCGTTAGGCAAAGTGCGGCTGCCGCTCTCGGGTTTCGATCTCGAAGTCGATCTCGAGTTGACGGCGGATCGCACGGGAATTTTCGGGCCGTCCGGCGCGGGAAAAACTTCGCTGCTCGAGACGATCGCCGGTCTGCGCGAGGCCACTTGCGATGCAATTCGGTTCAATGGCACGAGCTTCAACGACCTGCCGGTGCGGCGACGACGGATTGGTTATGTGCCGCAGGACGATTCGCTTTTTCCCAATCTCAACGTGCGTCGCAACCTGCTCTACGGCCGGCCGCCGGATGCGCAGAACCCCAATTTTTCGCTCGAACGCGTGACACAATTCCTCGCCATCGAGCCGCTCCTCGCGCGCGATGTGCGGCAACTTTCGCGCGGTGAAAGGCAGCGGGTGACGATCGGGCGCGCGCTGCTCTCGGAGCCGCGGCTGCTCCTGCTCGACGAACCGCTCACCGGCCTCGACCGCGAACTGCGCGACACGATTCTGGAGCAGTTGAAGAAGTTGCCTAACGAGTTCGATCTTCCGATGCTTTACGTGACGCACGACCGCGCGGAAGCGATCGCGCTCTGCGACGAGGTGTTGTTAATCGAGCGCGGGAAGATCGTTGGGCGTGGCGTTCCGCGGCAGGTTTTGGGGTAACGATCGGAAGCCGAGATCGACGGCCCGGCAGGTCCGGGTAGCGCGCGCGTCCCGCGTGCTGGCGAAGGCGTCCTCGCCTTCGCGGACTTTCCGTCAGGCAGAAGCGCTCTCTGGTGCTGAAAGTTCGTTGCCGCGAGACGCATCGACCAGCACGCGGGACGCGCGCGCTACCCGGAGAGTTCCAGCGCGATCGTGGGCGCAGTCTCGGGCGACCAGGGATTTTTGCGGTGCTCCGAGGCAAGGATCGCGTCCACTTGCCGGCGGAGCAGACTGAGGAACTTATCGATGTCGAAGCGGTGCCGCATCGGCGCATAGGGCCGCATATTTTTCTCTGCGAGCCGAAACAAACGCACCGCCGGAAACATCCGGCGCCCATCCTTCGGGTGCGTTGGTCGCTCGAATTGCTTCTGTAAATGCACGAAGCCGCCGGCAGCCTGGATCAGGCCTTTGAAGTAGTTCGCGTCCTCGTCTTTCGTGCGGAGCCAAAGGTGTTCGAGCACGTCGTGCGCTTCGTAGTAGCGCTGCTCGTTCCAGCAAAGAAAGAACCCGGTGTAACAGGGATGTTCCGCGATTTCCCCGCCCGTGCTGCCCGCCGGCGCGCCACTCAGCTCCTCGACGAGCCGGGAAATTCTTTGGTCTTTGTTCACGGAGAGCTTAATCTCGTTTCCGCAGAGATGACCGGCAACCGAGCACGCACTGTTTTCGCAGAGGAGGGCTCGCGCACACGCCGGGCCGCAGGTCGCGGATGACGGCAGTTACCCTCGCGTTTCTCATCGCGGCGATCGTCGCCCTGATTTTTTGCTCGGC
>JBDTIQ010000077.1:0-11909 GCA_039936335.1 Chthoniobacterales bacterium | reverse complement strand
GGCAGCAGGCGGACGGTTATTTCCGTGACGATGCCGAGCACCCCTTCCGATCCAACGAAGAGCCCGATGAGATCGAAACCGGTCTTGTTCTTGTGCACGCGGCCGCCGGTGCGGAGCACGTCGCCATTCGCGAGCACCACTTCGAGCGCGATGATGTAATGGCGAGTGACGCCATACTTCAAGCAACGCGGCCCACCAGCGTTGGTCGCGACATTTCCGCCGATGCTGCAGTTGTGCAGGCTCGCCGGATCGGGCGGGTAAAACAGCTTCTGCGCGCGAACCGCAGCTTGCAGCTCTCCCGTGATCACGCCTGGCTCCACGATCGCAACGGCATCGGCGAAACTGATTTCCTTGATCTGATTCATCCGTTCGAGGGAGAGCGAAATGCCGCCGCGCATCGGCACACAACCACCGACATAACCGTAGCCGGCGCCGCGCGCAGTCACCGGAATTTTGTGTTCCGTCGCGAACCGCATCACGCCGCTCACCTCCTCGGTCGAGCCGGGAAAAACTACGACGTCAGGATCGTGTTCAGCGAACCACTTATCGCCGCCATAGGATCGCCGCGTCGGTTGATCCGTCGCGACGCGATCGGCGCCGAGGAGTGATTCCAAATCCGGAAGCCAGTCCATGGAGCGGATACTAGCGGCTGGCGTGGTACGGCACAAACGCCGGCGCTTCGCAGGACAACTTTCCAGGTTTCGGCGACCGCCGATCTGCCTAACGACTGCTCGCAACGAGCGATTAGGTCTGAACTATTGACACTGTTGCCCGCTCGACCGAGGGAGAATGCCGATGCTCGACTTCTATGCCGTAGAGAGCCTGCTCACCCCGGAGCAGCGTGCCATCCGCGATTCCGTTCGCGAATTCGTGGACGGAGAAATCATCCCGAACGTGCGCGACTGGTGGGATCGCCACGAAGTCCCGAAAGCGATCAAGGACCAGTTCGGCGCGCTTGGTCTTTTCGGCGCCAATCTGCCTGAGAAATACGGCTGTGCGGGCGTCGACAGCGTTGCTTACGGACTGATCAATTACGAACTGGAGCGGGGCGACAGCGGGTTGCGCTCGTTCGGCTCTGTCCAGGGTGCGCTGGTGATGTATCCGATCTATGCCTACGGCTCGGAAGAACAGCGCCGCAAATACCTGCCCGAGCTGGCGGCGGGGCGACTCCTCGGCTGCTTCGGCCTGACCGAGAGCGACGGCGGCAGCGACCCCGGCGCGATGCGGACGCGCGCGCGCCGCGATGGCGCCGGCTGGATCCTGAATGGCTCCAAGACCTGGATCACCAACAGCCCGATCGCCGACATCGCGATCGTCTGGGCCAAAGACGACGAGGACATCGTGCGGGGTTTTATTGTGCCAACCGACGCACCCGGCTTCAGCGCGCCGGTGATTCAGTCGAAGATGAGCCTGCGGGCTTCCTCCACCGGCGAGATCGTTCTGGAGGACTGCCGCATCGGTTCCGAGGCGCTTCTGCCAGAGTCAGGCGGCCTGCGCTCCCCCCTCGGCTGTCTGACGCAGGCGCGCTATGGAATTTCCTGGGGCGCGCTCGGCGCTTTGGAAGCGGTTTACACCAGCGCGCGCGACTACGCCTCGACGCGGACGACCTTTGGCAAGCCGATCGCCGCGCGGCAATTGGTCCAGGAGAAGCTCGTCCGCATGCTGACGGACCACAGTCTCGGTCTGCTCATGTCTCACCAACTCGGCAAGCTGAAAGACGAGGAGAAGATGACCTTCGCCCAAGTCTCCATGGCGAAGCGCAACAACGTCCGCGTCGCCCTGATCGGCGCCCGCCTCGCTCGCGAGATCCTCGGAGGCAATGGCATCACGACCGAGTATCCAGTCATCCGCCACATGCTCAACCTTGAGACGGTCGATACCTACGAAGGCACCTACGACATCCAGACGTTGATTATTGGCCGCGCGATCACCGGACTGGGTGCGCTGGACTGACCGACGGCGCAGTAGGAAAGAAGATCCCGAGACAGCTATTGATTGTTCGACGCGGAGCTCGCGACCGGCACTGAACCCACCGGGATTCCCGGCTCGACCACTTCCACGCGGGTCCCAATTTCAGCTGCGTCGAAGAAATGTTTCGCCATCGCGATTGGCATCCGCACGCACCCGTGCGAGGCGCGATAGCGTGGGACAAACCCGGCGTGCATCCCGTAGCCATCGCGGAAGCGCAGGAAATACGGCATCGGCGCGCCCACAAAATGCGCGCCTTCCGGCCGCTCGTCCTTGTTCGCGTCGACATCGCGCTGGACCACGCCTCCGAGACGATTTTCGTAAACTCCATACTGATTGGAGACGTGCTTCTCGTCTTTCTGAATGACACGATATTTGCCCGGCGGCGTCTCAAACTCGCGTTTTCCCGAGGAGATGTTGGTTTTGCCGAGCATCGTCTCGCCGCGATAAAAGAAGGCCTGCTGGGATGTTAAATTGATCAGAATCCGGCGTGGCCCGGTCGCGGCCGGGTCGTCATTCCACGAAGCGAAGACCGGATGATGTGAAGCGCAGCGGGTGATGGCGGCGTTGGAGCGATGCTTGCGCAGGCCGATGTCGTTAGGCAACTCGGTGCAGCCGGCGCCGAGAAGCGCGACGGCGACGAGCAGGAGGAATCTGGGGGTGCGCCAATTCATCGAGCGGAGTCTATTGGCGCTCCGCCGCATCCTCAAACTCCTAATAAACTTAACTTAGGATGGAGGCTCCGCTTCTCATTTAGACCTCGTCGAGGCGCTCGTTCGTGGAAAGATAGTGACAATGGAACTCACGGATTGTCCCTCCTCGCCAAACTGCGTCTCGACAGAAGCGTTCAGAAAAAGACAGGGCGTCGCGCCGTTTGCTCTCGCCCGCACGGATGCCTGGCCGGAGATCAAGTCGACGATTCTGTCGTTGCCGCGGACGAAGCTCGCGCAGGAGAACGATAGCTTTCTCCACGTCGAATGCCGCTCCGCGCTGTTTCGTTTCATCGACGATCTCGAGGTGCAAGTGCGCAGCGCGGAGGGTCGGCTCGCCGTCCGTTCTGGCGCGCGGATCGGCTTCTATGATTTCGGCGTGAATCGCCGTCGTGTAAAAAGATTACGCGAGATGCTGCGGTCCCGCGGAATCATAAAATAGCTCGCAACTGGCCTCACGGGCGCTGGAAATGACTTCACTTCCGCAGTAAAACTGCAGCGCGCATGAACTCCGAACCCGCTGTCCATACTATCTCCTCGCGCAGCGAGCAGCGGATGGACGTCCCGGTCGTGCTCGTCGGTAACTTCTTCAAAAACTACGCGAAGAAATTGCAACTCAAACTCGAGGGAGAAGAGATCGGCTTCGAGCGGCGCATCCGCGAACCGACGATCAATCGCCCCGGTCTCGCGCTCGCCGGTTTCTACGCTTATTTCGCCTCGAAACGCGTGCAGGTTCTCGGCGCCGCCGAGCAAGCCTATCTGAAAGATCTCTCCGCGCCGCACCGACACGCGCGCTTCCGTGCGCTCTGCGCACAAGGGATTCCGTGCCTCGTCCTCGCGCGCGGATTCCATCTTTCGCCCGATCTGCTCGAGATCGCGCAAGGCGCGGGCATTGCGGTTTTTCGCACGCCGATGATCACGATGAAATTCATCAACGCCGCCACGATCGCGCTCGAGGCGGATTTTTCTCCGACGATCACGGAGTTTGGCAGCATGGTCGACATCCTCGGCATCGGTGTGCTGATTCGCGGTGCGAGCGGCGTCGGAAAAAGCGAGGCGGTGCTCGGCCTGATCGAGCGCGGCTACAGCCTCGTGGCCGACGACGTGACACGCATCAAATCGCTCGAAGGCCGCGAACTAAACGCCACGGCTCCGGATTTAACCCGCTACCACATGGAAGTGCGCGGCATTGGCATCATCAACATCGTCTCGGTCTTCGGCATCGGCGCGATCCGGATGGAGAAGCGGCTCGATCTCGTCGTCACGCTAAAAGATTGGCAGGACCTCGAAGAAGTGGATAGAATCGGGCTGGACCGCGAGCTTTACGAGATCCTGAAAATCCAGATCCCGCACATCACTATCCCGGTGCGCCCAGGTCGCGATGTCGCGCGCCTGATCGAAGTGGCGGCGATGGATCAAAAGCTCAAGGGTCTGGGCGTGAACAGCGCGTTGGCGTTTAACGAACGGCTGCTCGGCTCGATGGAAACGAAGAAAACGTAATGGGTTTATTAAATCGACGCTCAGAGCCGCAATCGAACGAGAAGGTGGAAAAGGAAATAACCATCCTGAACCGTCTCGGTATGCACGCCCGCCCGTCGGCGATGTTTGTGCGCGTGGCGGGACGGTTTCGCTGCGAGATCTGGGTGTCGAAAGAAGGCGAGGAAGTGAACGGCAAAAGCATCATGGGCCTGATGATGCTGGCGGCGGGCCAGGGGTCGAAGTTATGCGTCCGCGCCGAAGGTCCCGATGCCGCGGAAGCCGTGCGCGAGATCGAAGCGCTGATTGATTCGCGGTTCAACGAAGAGTAGTTGACGTTCCGGTTACTCTCTTACCGGAATGAGTAGCGCTATCGAAGAAAAACGCTTCCACGGGGTCGCCGCCGCACCTGGCGTCGCCTTCGGCCAGACCTACGTCTTCGCGGTCGAATCGGACGACCTTGTTCGTTACCCGATCGAGCCGGCACAAGTCAGTGACGAGATTGCGCGTTTTGAGTCCGCATTAATCCAGACGCGCGTGCAGATCCTCGAGATGCAGCAGCAGATTGCCGAGGCGATCGGCGCGAAGGACGCCGGGATTTTCGACGCGCACCTGCTCGTCGTGGAAGACCAGACCTTGATCGACGAAGTGCTGCGCCGGCTCGAGACCGAGCTCTGCAACGTCGAGTCCGTCTTTCAGGAAGTAGCGAACCGCTACGTCGAGTCGCTCAGCAAAATCGACGACCCATATTTGCGCGAACGCGCTCTGGATATTCAGGACGTGACCCGCCGCGTCGTGCGCAATCTGCAAGGCAAAGCGCCGCGCCCCTTCCTCTCCGTCGAGCAGCCGCACATTCTCGTCGCGCACAATCTCACGCCCTCCGACACGGCGACGATGAACCGCGAAAAAGTCCGCGGGATGGCCCTCGATCTCGGCAGTCGCACCTCGCACACCACGATCATGGCGCGTTCGTTAGGCATTCCGTCCGTCGTCGGGCTGCATGATTTGACGGAAGTGCTGGCGTCCGGCGAAGAAGTCCTGCTCGACGGTTACAATGGTATCCTCATTCTCCACCCGAATGCGGAAACGCTGAGCGAATACCGCGAGCTCGAGCAGCGCCAGGGCGCGATCACGCAACAATTGACGCAGCTGCGCGAGACAAAATCGACGACGCGCGACGGGCATCACATCGTGCTTTCGGCGAATATCGAGCTGCCGGATGAAGTCGATGCAGTGCTCAGTCACGGCGCGGAAGGCGTCGGACTTTATCGGACGGAATTTCTCTACCTGAATCAGAAAACGCTCCCGACGGAAGAGGAACAATTCGAAGTTTATCGCACCGTCGCACAGCGCGTTGCGCCCAACCCATTGATCATCCGCACGCTCGATCTGGGCGGCGACAAACTTTCCGACGGCCTCGAATCGACCGACGAGATGAATCCCTTTCTCGGCTGGCGCGCGATCCGGTTTTGTCTCGAGAACCTCGACATTTTCAAGGCGCAGCTGCGCGCGATTTTGCGCGCGAGCGTTGGCGGCAACATCAAGATGATGTTCCCGATGATCTCCGGACTCGACGAAGTCCGGCGCGGTTTACAGATCGTGGAAGAATGCCGCGATGAGCTCCGCCGCGAAGGTATCGAGCAGGGCGATGCTTTTGAAATCGGCGCGATGATCGAAGTGCCGACCGCCGCAATCGCGGCCGATCTGCTCGCGCGCGAAGTCGATTTCTTCAGCATCGGCACGAACGATCTCATCCAATATTCCGTCGCGATCGATCGGACGAACGAGAGGGTCGCGCACCTTTACGAGCCGACGCATCCTTCGGTTGTTAGGTTGCTCAAAATGGTGGCTGACGCCGCGCATGCCAACAACATCTGGACCGGCGTCTGCGGCGAGATGGCGGGTGAAGTGCTGTTCACGCCGCTGCTCCTCGGGCTGGGCATGGACGAGTTGAGCGCAGGCACGAGTCAGGTCCCGCGGGTGAAGAGCGCGGTCCAAAGCCTAACGATGACTGAGTGCACCAAGTTGCGCGATGAAGTGCTGCAACTCGATACACCATCCGCAGTGCTGGAGCGCTGCGTCGCGCTGGCCGAAAGCCATTACCCCGAGTTGCTGCGCTAAGCGATCACTCGGCGCGGCCGCGCGCCATCCTGAGCGAAGCGCAGCGGAGTCGAGGGATCCCTTGGAGCTTCGTGAAGGTATCAATCTTCTGGTTTCGATCGCTTCGAGGCGGCCCGGCGGGATCCTCCGACTCCGCTGCGCTCCGCTCAGGATGACACCGCCTTACACCGCGCCGTAGCGGCGCTGCCGCTGGCCAAAGACTTTCACGGCTTCGAAGAGATCTTCTTTCCCGAAATCCGGCCAGAGCTTCGGCGTCACATACATCTCCGTGTAGGAAAGTTGCCAGAGCAGGAAGTTGGAAATCCGCATTTCGCCGGAGGTGCGAATGAGCAGGTCCGGATCGGGATAGTAACGTGTGTAGAGATGTTTACTGAACATCTCGACGTCGATCATCGCGCGATCAATGTGCCCGAGATCGATCTCGCGCAGCAAACTCTTGATGCCGTCGATGATCTCGAGTCGGCCGCCGTAACTCAGCGCGAGAATCAGTGTGAGGCCGTTGTTACCCGCAGTTTGTTCGATCGATTTGTGCAGTTGCCGCTGGCACGCGGCCGGTAAGTCAGTCAACCGGCCGATCGCCTGCAGCTTTACATTTTTCTCGAGCAGCTCGGGCGTTTTCTCTTTCAGGAACTTTTCCAGCAAGTGCATCAGCGCGGCCACTTCCGCTTTCGGCCGCTGCCAGTTTTCCGCCGAGAAGGCGTAGAGCGTGAGATACTCGATCCGCAAGTCGCCGCAACCTTCAACGCAGGCGCGGACCGCTTGCGCGCCTTGCTCGTGACCTTTAATCCGCGGCAACCCGCGCTCTTTCGCCCAGCGGCCGTTGCCATCCATGATGATCGCGACGTGACGCGGAATCGCTGGCGTGGTCGCGGTCATCTTCGGGACGTGCTAAAGGATAAGTGTCTGCCCGCGCGACGGACCCACACTTATGATCGTTAGGCGGGCGCCGGTCCATTCCGCGATTTTCTGCGCATACTCGCGCGCTTCTTTGGGCAGGTCGGAAACTTTGCGCGCGCGTTCGGTCGAGCGTTTCCAGCCTGGCAACTCCTCGTAGATCGGTTCGCAACGCGTTAGCTGCGCCGCGTCGCTCGGCGGGACTTCGAGCTTCTTGCCATCGAGTTTGTAGCCGACGCAGACCTTGATCGGATCGACCGTGTCGAGCCCGTCGAGGTTCGTGATCGCCAGTTCGTCGATGCCGTTGATCATGGTCGCGTAGCGCGTCGCGACCGCATCGAACCAGCCGCAGCGCCGCGCTCGACCGGTCGTCGCGCCGAACTCGCGGCCCATCTCGTGCAGCATGTCGGCAAGTTCATCGTCTTCAGTCGGCAGCGAACCTTCGCCGACGCGAGTGGTGTAGGCTTTCATCACGCCAAGCACGCGATCCATCCGATGCGGCGGTACGCCCGAACCGGTGCAGGCGCCGCCCGCGGTCGTGTTCGACGAAGTCACATACGGGTAGGTCCCGTGGTCGATGTCGAGGAAAGTTCCCTGCGCGCCTTCAAACAGAATCTCTTTCCCCGCCTTCAGCGCCTCGTGCAGGTAAACGACCGTGTTTGCGACGAACGGCTTCAGTCGTTCGCCGGCCTCGAGAAAATCGGCGTTCACTTTCTCGAACGGAATCGCTTTCGCGCCGAGCGCTTTCAAGATGCTGTTGTTTTCGCGCATCTTTGCGGCCAGTTTTTTCGAGAATAATTCGGGCTGCATCAAGTCGGCGATGCGCAGACCGGTCCGCGCGGCTTTATCTCCGTAGGCGGGACCGATGCCACGTTTCGTGGTGCCGATTTTCGCATGTCCTTTGCGCGCCTCGCGTTGCTCGTCGAGCGCGCGGTGATACGGCAGCACGAGGTGCGCGCAATCGCTGATCAGCAGATTCTTGCCCACTTTCACGCCGAGGCCTCGCAGCACATCGATCTCCCTAACGAGTGCGATGGGGTCGATCACGACGCCGTTGCCGATGACGCAAATCTTTCGCGCCCGGAGAATGCCCGATGGAATCAGGTGGAGGATGAACTTTTTCCCGCCGTGCATGACCGTGTGGCCAGCGTTATTCCCGCCCTGGCTGCGCACAACGATGTCGGCGTTTCCGGTGAGGACGTCGATGATCTTTCCTTTGCCTTCATCGCCCCATTGCGCGCCGACGAGAATCGTGTTTGCCATCTAA
The DNA here is from genome assembly GCA_039936335.1 of Chthoniobacterales bacterium. GTDB lineage: Bacteria > Verrucomicrobiota > Verrucomicrobiia > Chthoniobacterales > UBA10450 > Palsa-1392. Next base: position 3,473 of record JBDTIQ010000077.1, on the reverse strand, counting down.
CTTTCGCCGGTTCAGGAATGGTCAGCGCGAGATCTACTGGACCTCCGCGGCCGACGCGCCCGAACGATAGGATGAGGCCCGACGCGCGCAAGCTGCTTTTGTCTTCGCAAGGCGACAATCGGCGCAAAAAAGTTAGCCTTTCGCGCGATCGGTGCGGTCACGTCGCCGCGGTGTTCACAGGAGGGAACGAAGTTAACGAAGCTTCGTCAGGATCGGAAAGAATGTCTGACGAAATTCCGCCCTTTGTTCCGCCGTTTTCTTCTGTCGAACAGAATCTTCTGTGCGTCAGGCACCCGGCGGTTTCACCTGGATCACCGGCAAGGGAAAACGAAGCCGTAATTCGTCGCCGAGATAAATCTCCACGTGGTGCATTCCAAATTGCTGGAATTGCACGCCGCCAAAGTAGTGGACGTTCGTCGCGTGCCCTTCCATCTCCTTGAGCACGAACTCGACCTCGGCTTGGGCGATCGTCTGTGTATCGTCGGGGCCGACGATCTTCGAGCGCTGCCGGAATTTTCCTGCGCCGCTGCACCAGCGCGTCCAGATGCAGAGTCGCATGTAATTCACCGGCAGCTTCGGCGTTGGAATGACGTTGAGCACGCCCACGAGCGTCTGCATCCCGTTGAACTCGCAACGCACATCTTCGCAGAGCACGCTGCTCTGGAGGTCCGGCGAAATGATCTGTTCTGACATGATCCTGAAACTGTAGCGGCTTTGCGCCTAGCGGCCAATCAGCCCGCGACTCAGCGCGACGAAGAGCGCTCCGCCAAGAAGAATCCGATAGATCGCGAACGGAGTGAAACCATGCCGCCGCACCCAATGCAAAAACCAGGCGACGACCGCGAGCGCGACGAAAAAAGCGCACACAAAACCGATCGCCGTCACAACCCAGAGGTGCGGCGTCATCGTGAGCGGCGCGATCGCGTCGGTCGTGTGATGCGGTTGCAACGTCTTCAGCAGATCATAGCCGGTCGCGGCAAACATCGTCGGGATCGAGAGAAAGAAGGAAAACTCCAGCGCGGCTTCGCGCGACATGCTCGCCACCTGCCCGGCGGCGATCGTGCACATCGAGCGCGAGGTGCCCGGAAAAACCGCCGAAAGCGTCTGCACCGCACCGATCCAGATCGCCGTCGGGAGCGACATCTGTTCCATCCGCTCGACGCGCGGCCTGACGAAAACCGAATCGACAATCCACATGACGATGCCGCCGACGAGTAACGCGCCGGCCATCACCCAGAGATTCTCAAGGTTCTTCCCGATCAACTTCGTGAGCAGGAAGGCTGGAATCGCGGTGACGACAAAGGCGATCAAAACGAGGCTGAGCGGATGAGTGAGAAAGTTGCGGTCCCCGCTCTCGCCCTTGGGGAAAGTGGCGAGAAACTTCAAGATGCGACCCCAGAAAAATACCGTTAGCGCGAGGATCGCGCCGAGCTGGATCACGATGCTATACATCTTCCAAAAGCCGCTCTGGAGATCGACCCCGAGCAGCGCCTCCGCGATGCGCAGATGCGCCGTCGAGCTGACGGGCAGGAACTCAGTCAGGCCTTCGATCACGCCCAGAAAAACAGAGAGCAAGTAGTCATTCATAAGTCACTCAAGCTGCGGCGGCCGCGAGCACAGCCAACTCCGCTTCCACCATCTCACGCACGAGTTCTGGGAAAGCCGTCTGCGGTTTCCAGCCCAGCGTGCGTTCGATCTTCGCGCTGGAACCAACCAGTCGCGTTGGTTCGCTGGGTCGCTCGAAAGCCGTATCGTGCTTCACATATTTCTCCCACGGCAGATCGACCACCGCGAAAGCGGCTTCGACAAATTCCTGCACGGAGTGCGACGCACCCGTCGCGACGACGTAGTCGTCCGGCTCTGCGTGTTGCAGCATCAGCCACATCGCTTCGACATAGTCACGCGCGTGACCCCAGTCGCGGCGTGCTGAAGTGTTGCCGAGCACCAGTTCAGTTTCCCCCCCGCGGCTAATGCGCGCGACAGCCCGAGCGATCTTTTGCGTGACGAAATTTTCGCCGCGCCGCGGTGACTCATGGTTATAGAGAATCCCGTTGCAGACAAAGAGCCCGTAAGACTGCCGGTAAACCCGCGCCAACTGAGTCGCAAAAGCCTTCGCACAACCGTAAGGGCTCGCCGGTCGCAACGGCGTCTCTTCCGTCTGTGGTGACTCTTCCGCGGCGCCGAAAATCTCCGAGCTGGAAGCGTGATAGAACCGGACCGGCTGCGCCTGGTCGCGTGAGATCTCGAGCAGGCGCAATGTCGCCATCGCCACTTCCTCAGAAGTTGACTCCGGGATTTCGAAACTCAGACCGACATGACTCTGACCCGCCAGATGGTAAACTTCCTCCGGTCGCACCTGGGCAAAAATACGGCGCAAAGTCGTCCCATCAGAAAGATCGCCGTAGTGCAGGAAGAGCCGGCTGCCATAGATCGACTCATCCGCGCGCAGATGCTCGATCCGGGAGCGCTGGAGATTGCTCGTCCGCCTAACGACGCCATGAACCGCATAGCCTTCCGCAAGCAGAAGTTCTGCAAGATAGGAGCCATCCTGCCCGGTGATGCCGGTAATCAGCGCACGTTTCGCTTCAGCCATGCTGTTGCAGAGAGCAATGACCGTGCTCGGCTCCGATTGCAACTGACTTCGTCCGTCAAAGCCGGGAAGCTATTGATTAAAATCGAGGTTATAGACTTCGACCAAGGCAACTCCTTTGCCGTCGGCGTGCCCCCGCACAACCGCCGTATATAGTTAACTTGGGGGAGCGTGGCAATGATGGCGGACTCGCGGTCGTCCGTTGGCCCGATCTGCGTGGCAGCGATCGCAGCCTACTGCGGCGAGCGCCAATTATCATTGGCGAGATTAAGTTGCCAGAACCGTCGTGTAACTCCAGCACCGGATCTTGCAGCGCGTCAGTCACTCCGCTTTGCGCAAGCGAAGGACCGATCTCGCGTATCAACACCTTTGTCGCTGCATCCGGGCTGATGATAAAGCCACCGATCATCACGTTGTCACCATCGCTGCCTCTGTTGCCTTGGTCGGTGCCAGACCAGTGAAGAGAACTGCGGCACGCTTGTCGTTCCAATCGTCATTCGATCGCCGGATCAGCCAGCGCGCCAGCCACCGGCAGGGAAGGTCCAAGGCCGCGAATCGCGATTACTTTGGGCGCCGTTCCGGTGATGATGAAACCGCCTATCAGCGCGTCGTCTCCAGGCTTCGTCGTGAGACGAGTCGAAACGTTTAAGAGACTTTTCGGCTTCGGCAGGTGCTCGGGCGGAACGAGATCGCCCGTGGAGTAAACCCGCGCTTGCGACACCAGGTTGTGACTTTGAGAAGCTGCGAAGAGATACTTGCCGCTCGCATCGGCAACCAGAGTGGAAGGAATGGAATCGCCCGCTGGGATCGTCTGGACATACTTACCGTCGGCGACATTGAAAAGATCGAGGGTAGCGGCCTCGATCCCCGATGAATAAGTAAG
>JBDTIQ010000076.1:0-3043 GCA_039936335.1 Chthoniobacterales bacterium | reverse complement strand
CGAACTTTCATCCCGCGTGAAAGATCGTTTTCGCGAGACGCAAAAACCAGCACGCGAGACGCGCGCGCTACCCGGAAGGATGCGTCCATGCTCATACCGATTTCCCGTGTTGGCCGTGGCCGGGCGTGAGCTTGGCGCCGGTCGGCGCGCCGATGGGCGGCTGCTCCGGATGAAGAACGGCGGGCCCGCTTTGCGGTGCATATTTTTCCAGCCACGGGAGGAAATCTTTGCCACGCGGCCGCCGCCCCGGAACGATGTTGCAGACGAGCGCTTTGGTTTCCATGATCGTCACGTTCGGCTCCCCTGAGATCGCGAGGAGATCGTTCGCAATGTCGCCGCGGATCGGGCCCGACGAGCCCCAGTGAAACGGAATCGCGACCTGGTTCACGGTCGTCCCGCTTAACTGCAACGGCCGCATGCGCCGGCTCACCAGGGCGCGCGCTTCAATCGCGCCCCGCAACGTGACGATGCAGATGTAGTCGGCGTTTTTGACCCCGAGTTCGATTGCGACCTCGGGTGAAATTTCCGCGAACATCTCCGGCTGCAGCTCCGACAGATGCGGCAGGAAACGGCTCATTCCGCCGGCGGTGTGATGTTCGGTCAGGCGATAGGTCGTGAGCACGAAGGGGAAACGCGGATCGCCCGGCGGCGCGAAGCGGTTCGTCTCGCGCGTGAACCAGTTTTCGACCGGATTCGTGTCTCGCGCGTAGAGCTTGTTCTTCACCGGTGACTCGAGCGGCTCGTAGTGCGTCGGCAGCGGGCCATCCTTCAAACCTTCCGGGATGTAAAGCCAGCCGAGGCCGTCCTCGTGCAGGATGAACGGCGCATCGCCCGGAATTGCGTCGAGTCCTGTCTCGTGACCTTCCGGCCGGTAATCGGGACTCTTGTCCTTCTTGAAATCGGGCACATCCTGACCGGTCCACTTATTTTCCTCAGCGCTCCACCAGATCAGTTTCTTCGCCTCGCTCCACGGCTCGCCGTTCGGTGCGGCGCTCGCGCGATTGTAAATGATCCGGCGATCGCTCGGCCAGGCGAAGCCCCAGCCGTGGCCGAGGTAGTCGTTAGGCTGGCGTTGTTTCGCCTTATTGATTCCGTCGCTCGGGTAGCAGCCAGAGTAAATCCAGCAGCCACACGCCGTCGTGCCGTCGTCTTTCAGATCGCTGAAGCCATCGACCTGTGGGCCGTGATGCAACTTGCCCGCGCGATCGTGCGGGTGGACGCCGCCTTCCGCATCGACTTCGGGAGTCGTCTTCCAGCCGTTGATTTCGGCTAGCACCGAGGGCATTTCCGGCTCGCCATCCGGAGTTTCGGGATACCACCAATCGAGCGCGCGCATCGGCTCGTCGTTAGGGTCATCCGACGCTTTTGCTTTTTCGATGAGGCGCAGCGCGAGTTGATGGATGAACCAGCCTTCGCTCCGACAGTCACCCGGCGGATCGACCGCTTTCTCGCGCCATTGCAGGAGTCGCTGTGTGTTGGTAAAGGCGCCTTCTTTCTCCGCATGACCGGCGGCGGGAAAGAAGAAAACCTCCGTGTCGATCTCCGCAGTCTTCAGTTCGCCGCGCTCGATCTCCGGCGAGTTATACCAAAACGACGCCGACTCGATCTCGACCAGATCGCGCACGACGAACCATTTCAGGCGCGCGAGCGCTTTGCGTTCAAGCCGCGCGTTCTGCGCGCCGACCGCCGGATTTTGGCCCATCAGAAACATTCCCTCCATCTCGCCATCGAGCATCTTGTAGAGGAACGAAAAGTAGGAATGATCGCCGGTGATCTTCGGCATCCACTCGTACCCGAAATCGTTTCCCGGGGTCGCGCGGGCACCGTAATAAGCCTTGAGCAAACTAACGATGTAAGACGGGAACTGATGCCAGAGTCCTGTGACGTTGGTGTGCTTTTCGCAATAATCCTGCAGCGTGTCTTCGCCTTTGCCGCCGCGTGGCATCGCGAGATAACCCGGGAGGATATCGTAGAGCGTTGGAATATCCGTCGAACCTTGGATGGAGGCATGTCCGCGCAACGCCATGATTCCGCCGCCGGGCCGGCCGATATTGCCTAACAAGAGCTGGAGAATCGCGGCGGTGCGGATGAGTTGGACGCCTTTCGAGTGATGCGTCCAGCCGACGGCATAACAGATCGCCGCCGTTTTCTCCGGGCCGGAGGCGCTCGTTAGGGCGTCAGCGACTTTTGCGAAGAGCTCCGGGGGAATACCGCAGACCTGCTCCACCATCTCCGGCGTGTAGCGCGCGAAATGGCGCTTTAAAGTCTGGAAAACACAACGCGGATCCTGCAGGGAAAGATCGCGGTGCGGATAGCTCAAGCCTTCGCCTTCGTAGAGCCAGCTCTCGTGATCGTAGGCGCGCTTCTCCTCGTCCCAGCCCGAGAAGTAACCGCTCGCGCCTTCGTCGCTGTCGCGGAATTCCGGGCGCAGAATGCAGGAAGCGTTCGTGTAATGCGTGACGTATTCACGGAAATATTTTTCCGTTTCGAGCACGTGATGAATGAGCCCGCCAAGAAATGCAATGTCGGTCCCGGCGCGGATCGGCACCCAGATATCGGCCAGCGCGCTCGTCCGCGAGAACCGCGGATCGACATGAATGATCGTCGCGCCATTTTCCTTCGCCTTCATGACCCAGCGGAAACCAACCGGATGCGCCTCCGCCATCGACGAACCTTCGATCAGGATGCAGTTGGACCGCGCGAGATCCTGTTGCGCGGTCGTAGCTCCGCCCCGTCCGAAGCTGGTGCCCAGACCGGGCACCGTGCTGCTATGTCATATCCGGGCCTGGTTCGACACGCACACCATGCCCAGGCCTCCGGTAAACAGTTTTTTGATCAGGTAATTCTCTTCGTTATCGAGGGTGGCGCCGCCGAGGTGGCAGACGCCTTCGGTGTGATTCACGACCGAGCCGTTCTTCTCTTTGATGAAGGTCCGTTTGCGCGATTCCCAGACGCGATCCGCGACCATGTCCATCGCACGGTCGAGCGAGAGTTCGCTCCAGGCGGTCGCGCGCGGGGCGCGATATTTCACCTTCAGCTCGCG
>JBDTIQ010000075.1:0-4998 GCA_039936335.1 Chthoniobacterales bacterium | reverse complement strand
TCGATCTTCTTGCGCAGGCGGTCCATGTCTTCCATCACGTAATGGAACTCCGGATCGGCCGCGACGCGCGCGGCGGAGCGGGCCTTCAGTTCATCGAGAAACAGCTGATGCGAATCGGACCACTTCGTGTATTTCGCGGGCGGGACGGTGTCGTAAGGCAGGGCGTTCTTGAGCGCGCCTTCGCCGTACTCCGGCAGATCGGTCAAAGTCGGCAGCACAATGTCCGAGGCGACGCCCCGGAGCTGGGTCGAGCCGCCGGCGACGCGGTAGAATTTTTGGATCGTTAACTTGAGCGCGCCATCATCCGACGAGCGTGAGCCGAGCAGCGAAGTGAACCGGCCGATCTCGAGAATCGTCTGCACCGTGCCTTTCCCAAAAGTACTCGTGTCGCCCACGATCACGGCGCGTCCATAATCCTGCAGCGCCGCCGCGAAAATCTCGCTGGCCGACGCGCTTTGCCGGCTGGTCAACACCACGAGCGGACCGTCATATGAGATCCCCGGATCAGGATCGGTCGAGATCACGACGCGATCGTTCGAGCCTTTTGTCTGCACGACCGGACCGGATTTGAAGAAGAGCCCGGTGAGCGCGATCGCTTCTTCGAGCGAGCCGCCGCCGTCCCTGCGCAGGTCGATCACGAGGCCCTGGATCTTCTCTTGCTTGAGCCGCTTGAGGAGCGCGAGCACATCGCGGGTCGTGCTCTTTTTGTGGCCTTCCATGTCGGCGTAAAACGACGGGAGCGTGATCCAGCCGAGCTTCACCGGATCGCCGTTGTGATCTTTCTTGATGATGACGTCGGCACGCGCTTCCTGGTCTTTCAGCTTAATTTCGTCACGCACCAGATCGACCGTTTTGCGCTGCGAAGGATCGGTCGAATTCGCCGGAATGATGAGCAGCCGGACTTTCGTGCCCTTCTTGCCGCGGATCTGATCGACCACTTTGTCGAGACGCAGATCGCGCACGTCGCTAAAATCTTTCGAGCCTTGCGCCACGGCGGTGATACGATCGCCAACTTTAATCTTGCCGCTGGTCTGCGCCGGCCCACCGGCGATGAGGCTCTCGATTTTGGCGTAGCCGTCTTCGCTTTTGAGCAACGCGCCGATCCCGACGAGCGAGAGGCCCATGTTGATGCTGAAATTCTTCAGGTCGGACTGGCTGAGATATTCCGAGTGCGGATCGTAGGACTGCGCGAGCGCGTCGAGAAACAACTTCACCTGCTCCTCGCTATCCTCCTCGTGGATCGTGCGCAGCATCTGATCGTAGCGATGCTCGACCAGCTTCGGCCCGGGCTCGATCGGGTGTTCGCTCAATTTTTCCTGAAGCAGCTCGTTCTCGATCCGCTTCCGCCAGAGTTCGTCGGCCTCGGCTTCGTCCTTCGGCCACGGCGCCTTTTGCCGGCTCAGGAGCACAGTGTCGTTCGTCTTGAAATCCATCGGCTGCTTGACCAGCTCCTTGATTTTCGCGACGCGATCTTCCACCCGCTTCTGGAAAACGGCGAAGATCTCGTGCGCAGGTTTCAGGTTGCCGAGCAACACGTCATCATCGAGGGCGGTGGCGTATTTCGCGGTGAACGCATCGACATCCTTCTGGGTGAAAAACAGGTGGCTGAAATCGAGCATCTCGAGATAACCGGTGAGCCACTTTCTTGAGATCTCATCGTTCAGCGGGTGGTGCGTGTAGTGCCCCTCTTCGAGAAGACGGCCGACGGAAACGCCGATTTGCTCGTCATCCGTCTTCGCGCGAACGGGTGGCACGGCGAACGCGACGACCAGCAGCGCCGAGAAGAGCGCAGCGGATGAACGGTGGAATTTTTTCATAGACAAGGGCGAAAAGGCTCGCAGAAACTACTTTGAACGCAAGGTAAGCGGGCGACGGTGCGAGCTGGATTTGATGGATGAGACAATCGCCGCGCCTGAAGATTCAAATTTAAATTCGTGGCCATCGTCGTGCGCGGGTGGCGCTGCTGCTGCAATTTCCGTTCCCGCGGCGACGTTTGTTTGCGCGCTCCTGCTCTTGCTTCGCAGCGCTTGAATTGGATTAGGAGCAGGAGCAAGAGCAAGAGCTGGATTAGGAAAAAAGAGCGATGATCGAATACAAGACATTCACCGGCGGAATTTTCGAGACTAACTGTTATGCGCTCGAGGCGCCGGAAGGCTGGATCCTGTTCGACGCACCCGATGGCGCCTGCGACTGGCTCCTGCAACAAGGGATCAACCTGCGACTCCTCCTGCTCACGCACGGTCACATCGACCACGTACTTGACGTCGCGAAGATCAAGCACCGCTTCGGTTGCCCGATCGGCATCCACGCCGAGAGCGCCCCGATGATTTCCGATCCCGAATTCTTCCGCGGCTTCGGCTTCGAATTCGAGGTGGAACCGGTCGAGCCCGACTTCCTGATCGAGGCGACGCCGTCGCGCGACTTCCTCGGGATGAACTTCGAAGTGCTGGAAGTGCCCGGGCATTGTCCCGGCAGTCTTTGCTTTTTCTCCCGCGAAAACGACCTGCTGATCGGCGGCGATGTCCTCTTCGCCGGCGGCGTCGGCCGCTGGGATCTGCCCGGCGGCGACGGCGAACTGCTCTTCGCCGGCATCCGTGAGAAGCTTTACTCGTTAGGCGACGAAGTCATCGTTCTGCCCGGGCACGGGCCCGCCACCACCATCGGCGCAGAGCGGCAATCGAACCCTTTCGTGCGTTAAATACCCCGGCGATCGGGAGCAATTTCCGAGGAGCACAGGCCGCTGGCCTGTCGCACTCGGCGGCTCGCCGAATGCGTTTTTGCTCGAAGAGCAACTGGTGGAGCGACGCAGGGCCTTCGCTTCCGGCGCCGCGAGTGCTCGGTGCGAGCCGCATCGAACAACCCCGAAAGCTTTCGGGGTGCTCCCCGGAAAACAAACGCAGCGTCAGGCCCCTCTTCTCCGGTCGATTTCGAGCCGTAGCGGCTCCAGCCCGTCAATCTCTCCCAACACCTCGCCTAACGACCGAAGCGCAGCCGGGATGTGTTCGAGGAACGCCTTATTCCCTCGCACCAATCCAAGATAGCCATAAGCCCCGAGCGCCTGCATCAGGCGTTGCATCGCGCAGAGCCGCAGCTTCTCGGCAAAGGCCGGGTCATACACCTGAGCTGCCGCGCGATAGAACTCCACCAGTTCCGCCTGTTCTTTGCTCGTTAGGCTGGCATAGGGATCGTGAAGCAGCGAAGCGAGATCGTATTCCGCCAGTCCCGGCCGCATCCCTTGGAAGTCGATCAGGAAAGCTTCGTCATCGCGCACAATAATGTTTTGCGATTGGAAATCGCGGTGCACGAGGACGCGCGTGAAACTTGCCAATCGTTCCGCGATCTGTTTCAGCGCCGGCAACTGCATCAGCTTCTGACGCGTTTCCGCCGCCAGATCGAAATGCCGCCCGAGGCATTGCTCGAAAAAGTAATGCTGCTCCCAGAGATAAAGCTCCGCGTCGAATTGCGCCGGCGCCTCCCGGCGAATCTCCGCGGAATCTTCCTCCGAAATCCGATGCAACTTTGCGACCTCTTCGAGTGCGGACTCATAGAGGCTGCGCCGGGTTTCCCAGCTTTCCCCGCGATAACTCCAAAGGTCGCGCTCGCCCAGATCTTCCAGCCAGATCAGCCCTTCCGTCGGATCATGAAAATAAATCTTTGGCGAACGAATCTCGTGCGCGGCGAGAAACTCTCCGATCTCGACGTAGCGCTCATTTTCCGAATGCCCGGCGCTGTATTTCAACAGCACCAAACTCTGCCCCGGCGAGAATTGAATCCGATAGAACTTGCGATCCGACCCGCCCTTTTCGATCGGCGAAATCCTGATCTCCGCCCGGCCGAAATCGGGAAAACGCAGGCGCGTCTGTTCCAGCAGTGTGTCGGGAAAAACCATTAGATCACTTCGTTGGTGTGCGAGCCTGCCACGGCGCGATGAGCGCGGACGATACAGCTTTTCAGCCGGGCGCGAGAGGCAATTTCCACGCCCGGCCAGAGCACCGAAGCTTCTACAACGGCATCAGCGCCGATCCGACAACCGGCGCCGACGGAAGAGCAACCGATAATCTGGGCGGTCGAATGAACCACTGCATCCCGCGCGATCCTGACTGGCCATTCGTTAGGTAGAACATAATCCGGCCGCCAATGCTGCTCCCAGATGGCGCGATGCGCTTCGAGATATTGCGCGGGCGAACCGAGGTTGAACCACTTGCCATCGTTCGCAAGCACGCCGCCGATTCGGCCGCCTTCGCTGATCCACTGCGTCAGGATCGGGACGAAAGAGATCTTTTCACCTAACGAGAAGCGTGCAAAAGCGCTCGGATTCCAAATCGAGATGTTGGCGTAGTCGAGATTCCCGGCATGGCCAAGGCGATGGCCGATATCGAGCACGTTCCCATCGCGAAACGCCACCTGCGCCGCCAGTCCCGTTTCGCGCAAGGCGAGCGTGACGTCGTTGCCGCGTTGGAAATGTTCCTCGAGCAAGGGCGTGAGCGCGAGGTCGGTCAGGATATCGCCACTGTACACGAGAAACGGCTTCTCGCCTAACGATGCTTCGGCGTTCTTGATCCCGCCGCCAGTCTCGAGCAGACGCGGCTCGTGCAGCAATCGAACAGGCAGCTCATGATAAGTTCCCCCGGTAAAGACTTGTTCGAACTGTTCCGGCAGATGATGCGTGTTAATGACAAACGACCGCACGCCCGCCTTCGCCAGATGGTCGAGCGCGAAAGTGATGAGCGGTTTCCCAAAAACCGGCACGAGCGGCTTCGGTAACTGGTCGGTGAGCGGCCGGAGCCGGGCGCCCAGGCCAGCGCCGAGCACAAAAGCCTGCTCGATCATCGTGCTACGGAATGTTGAACACTTCGACGAGCGCCACGCCGGTCGTCTGGTTGAGCCCGCTCACCACCGCAGTGTATTCACCCGCGCCCAACTCGGCAAAAATCGCGGATTCCCGGTCGTCGTGGGGCGCAAGACCGGTCGAGTCGATGATACCTTCCTGCGTGTCAC